>DATFUK010000132.1:0-5589 GCA_035260865.1 Candidatus Methylomirabilota bacterium
ACGGCGTCACCCGTCACCAAGAACTGGCGCTCTACTCCGTCTCCGGTCACCACCTCGCCGCTGTTCACCCCGATCCGTAGCGCCAAGGCAAACTCTCGATTGCGGTTGAGGTCGGCGACCGCGTCGCGCATCGCGAGCGCCGCCCGTACCGCCCGTTCGGCGTCATCTTCGTGCAGCCGCGGCACACCGAAGACGACCATCACGGCGTCGCCGATGAACTTCTCGACCGTGCCTCCGTGCGCCTCCGCGATACCCTTCATTCGCTCGAAGTAGGAGCCCATGACGGAGCGCACGACCTCGGGGTCGTGGCTCGAGCCGAACGCCGTCGAGTCGACGACGTCCGCGAACACGACGGTCACCAGCTTGCGCTCTTCGGGCATCAGGCCCTCTTCTGCCCCTGCGAGCAGGCGAGTTTAGGCGGGAACGGCAGCGTGACTCTACCCGCGAGGGGTGATGGGCGTCAAGCGGGTCTTGTCCTTACACGGCGCCCGACAGGGTCCCAGGTGCCTGGCGGGAGGACACACGTTCGCTTCGCTGCTGCTCCAGCAAGGTGAGAGCCCCGCCTACGTGCAGCGCCAACTCGGCCACGCGTCGATCCAGCTCACGGTCGACACCTACGGCAAGTGGCTCCCAATGGGGAACAAGCCCGCGGTGAACCGGCTCGATGAGCCAAGTGGTAGCAAAGTGGTAGCAAAAAAAGAATCGGAGGTTCCCGATACGATGGAAACCTCCGATTCGATTGGTGGGCCGTCAAGGACTCGAACCTTGGACCCGCTGATTAAGAGTCAGCTGCTCTACCAACTGAGCTAACGGCCCGCGTCGTAGCGGGTGCTGCTACATCAGACTACCTGCAACAAAAATGGTGCGCCCAAGAGGATTCGAACCTCTGACCTTTAGCTCCGGAGGCTAACGCTCTATCCAGCTGAGCTATGGGCGCCCGAGCCTGGCCGACCTCAGGAGTGGGGTGACCGAAGGGAATCGAACCCTCAACCCCTGGAGCCACAGTCCAGTGCTCTAACCAATTGAGCTACGGTCACCGTCTCAGGACGACAGCCAAGTTGTGAGGGTACCGTATGTTTCGGGACTGGTCAACGGCCGCTCAGGCGCCGGACGCGGGCGCCGCCTCGAGTGCTTCGCGCATCGCGCGGAGCCCCGCCTCGACCCCGCGGAGCGGGGTGCGGAGCTGCGCCTGGGCCTTGTCGATCCGCAGGCCACCGTTGAGCGGGCGGGCCGCCTTCTGACCGAGCTGGGCGGTGGTCGCGGGGGTGAGGCAGGCAGGGTCCAGGTCGAAGACGCGGCAGACCAGGAGCGCGTAGGCCAGGCGGTCGAGCACGTCGGCGCCGGCCAGGTGCCAGGTGCCGCGCAGCTCCCGCTCGCAGCACTCCACGGTGGCGGTGGCCACGTCGGGGTTGTAGCTGGGGCTCGCGCGCTGGTCCACCGCGGGGCGGAAGCCCTTGCCGCTCCGGCAGGCGCCGATGAGCTGGTAGGCGGAGTTCTTCTGCTGGCGCTCGGGGCCGTAGACCACGCTGGTGCGCACCACCAGCACGCGCTCGAGCGCGCCCAGCACCGCCTGCTCGCCCTCCCACTTGCTCTGCCCGTAGACGCCGAGCGGGCGCGGGCGGGCGTCCTCGGCGTAGGGCCCGTCCACGCCGTCGAAGACGTAGTCGGAGGAGTAGTAGACGAAGCCGGCGCCGGCGCGGGCGGCGGTCTTCGCGGCGGCGAGCGGGCCGTGCAGGTTCGCCGCGAAGGCCTCGGCCGGATGCGCCTCGCAGTAGTCCACGTGGCTCAGCGCGGCGGGACAGAGCACCCAGTCGGGGCGCGTGTCGGCGACCAAGCGCTCGGTCGCCGCGGGGTCGGTGAAGTCGAGCGGGACCAGGCCGGGGAACGCTTCGTGGGCCCACGTGCCGACGGCCTCGTGTCCGCGCGCGCGCAGCACGCGCAGCAGGGCCGCGCCCACCTGTCCGGAAGCGCCGATCACGAGGGCGCGCATGAGCCTGCACCTTACCGGAGCCTCCGGCAGTGGGCAACCCGCCCGCCGCCGAGACATCTTGCCGCGTCGGTGCCACGAGGCTACCATCCCGCGGGAGGACTCACCCGACATGGCCACCGATCGCCCGCTCGTGCTGCTCTGGATTCCCGACGCCGCGCCATACCGCCAAGGCCTCGCACGGGCCGGGCTCGATCAGCGCGTGGAGGTCGTCTCCGTGCCGCTCGGCGAGACGCCGAAGCCCGAGCTGCTCGCGCGCTGCGAAGCCCTGCTGGCCTTCCGGGCGGGCGCGGGCGTGCTCGCGCAGATGCCGCGGCTGCGGTGGCTGCAGGCGCTGACCGCCGGAGTGGAAGGCTGGCTCGCGCTGCCCGACCTGCCGAAGGGGCTGACTCTCACCTGCGCGCGCGGGACCCATCGGGTGCAGATGCCGGAGAACATCCTGGGCGCGCTCTTCCATCTGACCAAGCCCTATGCCGGCATCGCGGAGGACCAGAAGCAGCGGCACTGGCGTCGGCGCGTGTCGACGACCCTGGCCGGGACCACGCTCGGCATCCTGGGCCTGGGCGTCATCGGCCAGGAGCTGGCCCGCAAGGCTGCGGCCCTCGAGATGCGCGTGATCGGCACACGCCGCAGCCCGGCCCCGATGCCCCACGTCGAGCGCGTGTACGGACCGGCCGACACGGACACCGTGCTGGCCGCCGCCGACTTCGTGCTGCTGCTGCTGCCGGTGACGCCCGAGACCCGCGGCTTCATGAACGCGGCCCGGCTCAAGCGCATGAAGCCCGGCGCCTACCTGCTCAACTTCGGCCGGGGCGAGCTGGTCGTGGACGCCGATCTCATCGAGGCGGTCACCGCGCGGACGATCGCGGGCGCGGTGCTCGACGTCTTCACCACCGAGCCGCTGCCCGCCGAGCATCCGTTCTGGGGCACCGAGGGCATCATGGTGCTGCCGCACATCGGCGGGCTCCATCCCGGCCGCGATCACATCGTGGCCGAGCTCTTCACCGACAACCTGCAGCGCTTCCTCGCGGGCCAGCCGCTGCGGGAGACCGTGGACCCCGCGCGCGGCTACTAGCCCGACGATGAGCCGGTCGCTCGGCTCCTCGCTCCCGCCGGCATTGCTCGCGCGCTTCTCCCAGGAGGACCTGCCCTCGGTGCTCGGGCGCGGGCTGCCCTTCCTCACGCTCGGCGCCGACGGCGCGCTACACCCGATGCTCTGTAGCTACCTCGAGTGGCTCGCGGTGGACGCGCGGACGCTCCGCCTGGCCATCGCCGCGCGGACTCGCAGCGCGCGCAATCTGGAGGAGCGCGGCGTGGGCACGCTGATGCTTGTCGAGCCGGGGCAGACGGTCTACATCAAGTGCCGGGCGATGGGGCCGCCCCTTCTGCGGGGCGAGCTCGCGCGGTTCAGCCTGGTGGTGGAGGACGTGCTGGAGGATGCGCCGACCGAGGCGGAAGGGGACGTGCGGATCACCGGGGGGATCACGTATGCGCCGGTGCCCTCGCTCGAGGAGACGTGGGTGAAGGCGATTCTGGGGCTACTGCGAAAGGACTGAGCGGCCCCTCACCCTGCCCTCCACCCAGAGGGGAGAGGGTTCTAGACGGAGAGGAGGTCGGTGCCGATGACGAGGGGACCCGCGTAGTGGCGGCGGGCCGCGGCCTCGAGGTCGGCGGGCTCCGAGCCGGGCATGAGGTGCGTCACCGCGAGCTTCTTCGCGCGCGCGCCGGCGGCCACGCGGCCGAGGTCGTCGGGCTGCGTGTGATAGGAGGCGAGGCCGCGGATCTTCTCCTCGAGCGTCGGCCAGCCGCCGCCGGGATACCACGAGGTCTTGGCCATCTCGCAGCATTCGTGGATCAGGCAGTCCACGTCGCGGCTCCAGCGCATCAGGTTGTCGCAGGGCCGGGTGTCACCCGAGATGACCACGCTGCGCCCGCCGCCGTCGAAGCGATAGCCGAAGGCGGGCTTCACCGGATCGTGCTCCACCAGGAAGGCACTCACGGTCACGCCGCCCGCTTGCATGATCTGCCCTTCTTCGATCTCGGTCACCGTCACCGCGGGCGGCTTGCGCTCCACCATGTGGTGGCGACGCACCTCGATGTCCCAGTTCATGTAGTCCAGCAGCTTCTCCATCTGGCGCTTCGTGCCCGCCGGGCCCCAGATCTCGAGCGGCGCGTTCTGGCCCACGATCCAGCGCGTGATCAGCAGGTGACCCAGGTCGATCACGTGGTCGGAATGATGATGGGTGATGAACACGCGCGGCCAGTCGTAGGGCCGCACGCCCGCCTGCACGAGCTGGACACCCACGCCGGAGCCCGCATCGACCAGGAACCGCTCCGCGCCCAGCGACAGCAGCGTGGACGGGCCGCGCCGCCTGGGATTGGGCGGGGGCGAGCCGGTACCGAGGAGAATGGCCTCCACGTCAGGGCCCCGGCGGCGCCGCGCCGATCTCGAACTGCGTCAGCACCGGCTCGATCTGCCGACCGCCCGAGACGAAGAAGCGCGCGACCTGCTCCTGGGCGGCCCGGCCGATGGCGTACACCTCGGGGAAGGCCGTCCAGGTGAGGAACGCGTGCGGGTCCTTGAAGCGCTCCGAGACGGCCGCGGGATCGTGCCGGTACAGCGACGACACCGGCTGCAGCTGGCCCGCGCGCAGCAGCGCCGCCGTCGTGGGATTGGGCACGGTGCGATCCCCGACCGCCCACTGGTAGAGCACCGCCTTCGGGCCGACCCCCGGCAGCGGGGCCTGCTTGAGGTAGGGCGCGAAGGCGACCGGATTCGCGGGCTGGGTGAGCCACTCCGCGCGATCGAAGAAGGCCTGCAGCTCGAGGGCGCCCGCCGCGGGCTCGCGCACCGGCCCATCGCCCGGCAGCGGAATGGACTCGGTGAAGTCCGGATCGCCGTTCATGAGCGGCGGCTGCCGGCGCTTGAGCTGGTCCACCACCAGCCCGCGGAAGACCGGCGACTGGCGCGCGATCTCCACGATGGGCCCGCCCGCCACGCCGAGCACCCCCACTCGGACGAGCGGATCGACCGCCATCAGCAGCGTGCCGTAGATGCCGCCGAAGGACTGGCCGAAATACACGATGCGGTCCCGGTCCAGGTCCACGTGGCCGTCGCCGTCCACGTCCACGCCTCGGCGGATCGCGCGGACGAGCTGCATGAGGTCCGCGGTGGTCTGGCGCAGGCCGTCGCGGCTGCCGATCAGCGCGAGCGGCGTCCCCGCGCGGGTGCCGACGCCCTCCGTCGCGCCGATGCGGCCGTCGCCGTCCAGGTCGAGGCCGCGCCCGCCCGCGGGCAACGTGACCGGATCCTGGCCGGTGCGAAGCACGGTGAGCGTGCCCTCGGGCCCGCCGCCGTGACCGACCACGTTGATCGCCACGGTGGCGAAGCCGAAGCGCGCCATGGTGCCGGCCACCGTCATCGGGACGACGTGCCGATCGTTGCCGAAGCCGTGACCGAAGATCGCCACCGGCCAGCCGGCGGACGGCATCGTGCCGGTCGGCAGGTAGGCGGTGACGTCCACGTCCTCGCTCCGCTGGATCGCGGGTGCCTCCTCCCGGGTCGCGGTGGGCGGGATGACGCGGTCCGCGGTGAGGAAGGA
>DATFUK010000133.1:0-7907 GCA_035260865.1 Candidatus Methylomirabilota bacterium
CGCCCGCACCGGCTCGCCCGCGGGCGGCCTGTCCCAGGGCGAGCGCAAGCTGCTCGACGTGGCGGTGGCCTACGCGCTCCGGCCCAAGCTCCTCTTCCTGGACGAGCCGACCAGCGGGGTCAGCACGCGGGAGAAGGCGCCGATCATGGACATCATCACCGCGGTGGTCCGCTCGGGCGGCATCACCGCGGTCATCGTCGAGCACGACATGGACGTGGTCTTCACGTACTGTCCCCGGATCGTGGCCATGCACCAGGGGACCATCCTGGCCGACGGAACCCCGGACCACATCCGGAACCATCCGCAAGTGACCGCGAACCTGCTCGGCGCCCAGACCGACTGACCCATGCTCGCGATCGAGGGGCTGAACGTCTTCCGCGGGCCCGCCCAGGTGCTGCGCAGCCTGTCCTTGGCGGTGGGCGACCGCGAGTCGGTGTGCCTGGTCGGGCGCAACGGCGCGGGCAAGACGACCACCATCGACGGCGTCATGGGCCTGCTGCCGGTGCGCGGCGGGCGGATCGCCCTCGGGGGGCGCGACATCACGAAGCTGCCTACCCATCAGCGGGCGCTCGCGGGGATCGGCTACTCGCCGGAGGACGCGGGGATCTTCCCCGATCTGACGGTCGCCGAGAACTTCCGCATCAGCCAGTCGCTCGCGCGGGCGGCCGGGAAGGGGGGTGCGGTCATCGCGGGAAACGGGATCGACGAGCGCGTGCTCCGCCTCTTCCCCGAGATCGGCGACTTCACGGGCCGCCGCGGGCTCTTCCTCTCGGGCGGCCAGAAGAAGATGGTGGCGATCGGGCGGGCGATGACGCTCTCCCCGTCCATCCTGCTGCTCGACGAGCCCTTCGAGGGGCTGGCCCCGGTGGTGGTGAGCCGGTTCATCGACGCGGTGAAGCAGATCAAGGCCATGGGCATCTCGCTCCTGATCGCCGAGTCCAATCTCATGACCGCCTCCCGGGTGGCCGATCGGCTGTATGCTATCGACCGCGGGGAGATCATCTTCGAAGGAGAGCCGAGACGTGCGTTCGAGAACCCCGACGTCATGAAGACCATCCGCGGGTGATGCTGGCCTTCCTGACCCCCGCCCCGACTCCCGCCCGGGCCGCCGCGATCCTGCGCCGGGTGTTCGGGAGCCTGCCCGCCTCGTTCGCCTTCCGGCTCTGGGACGGCCAGGAGGTGCGCTTCGGTGCGGACCGGCCCGAGTGCATCGCGGTCATCAAGAGCCCCGAGACGTTCCTCTCGCTGATCCGCGATCCTTCGCCGTACAATTTCGCCGAGGCCTACGTTCAGAGCCGGATCGACCTGGAAGGGGATCTGTTCGGGGCGATGGACGTGGCCAACGTGGTCGAGAACCTGACGGTGACGCCGCTCCAGAAGCTGTCGATCCTGCTCTCTCTGTGGAGGCGGTGATGGACTACGACGCGATCGTGGTGGGGGGCGGGCCGGGGGGGAGCACCGCGGCCTGGCGGCTGGCCCTGGCGGGCCTGCGCCCCCTCGTGCTCGACGCCGCGGTCTTCCCGCGGGTGAAGATCTGCGCGGGGTGGGTGACCCCGGAAGCGCTCGTCGACCTCGAGGTGGATCCCGACAAGTACCCGCGGACCATCCAGCCGTTCGACCAGTGCGTGCTCGAGTTCGCGGGCGCCCGCCACGAGACGGGCTGGCGGCGGCCCACCAGCTACGGCATCATCCGGCGCGAGTTCGATCACTACCTGCTCGAGCGCGCGGCCGCCGCCGGCGCGGACGTGCGGTGGGGCATCCGGGTCGCCGACGTCGCCGAGGAGGCCGACCGGGTGCGGGTCGAGACCGACCGGGGCGTCTTCGAGGCGCCCGTGGTGATCGGCGCGGGCGGCCATCGCTGCCCGGTGGCGCGCGCGCTCGGCCAGGTCTCCGGGCGCGAGGAGGTCGTGGTGGCCCAGGAGAGCGAGACGCGGCTGCCGCGCGAGTGGGTCAGGCAGCTCGAGCCGTTCATGCACGCGCCCGAGCTCTACCTCGAGCCCGACCTGCGCGGCTACGGCTGGTACTTCCCGAAGCGCGACTTCATCAATATCGGGGTGGGGTGCACCCAGGGGGGTGACGGCAGCCTGCCCCGCCGGCGTGACGCCCTGATCGCCGGCCTGCGCGCCTCGGGCCGGCTGCCCGACGGGCTGTCGCTCGAGCCGTTCAAGGGGCACGCCTACGTGGTGCGGCGGCAGGCGCCGCGGCGCCTGTCCGGCCGGCGCTTCTGCCTGATCGGCGACGCGGCCGGTCTCGCCCGCGACCTGTCGGGCGAGGGGATCGGGCCCGCCATCCGGAGCGGCCGGCTGGCCGCGGAGGCGGTGACGGCCCTGATCCGCGGGGGCACGCCGCTCGACGGGTACGCGCGGCAGATCGTGGCGCGCTATGGTCCCGGCGAGATCGGCTGGCTTCGCCGGAAGCTCGCGAATTTCCCGGATGCGCTCGCCCGGGTCGGGGTGCGGGTGGTCCTCGGCTCGGAGGCGGCGCGACGTCGCATCGTGTTCGATTCCATCTTCGGCATGCGGGAGGTGGCGCCATGACACAGGCACGATCCAAGGAGCACGACGCCCGATCGATCGCGCACCACTACGACGTCTCGAACGACTTCTACGCGCTGTTCCTGGACCCGCTGATGGTCTACACGTGCGCGTACTACCGCGATTCGGACGGCAAGCTCGAGCAGGCGCAGGAGGACAAGCTCGACCTGGTCTGCCGCAAGCTGCGCCTGCAGCCGGGCGAGCGGGTGCTCGACATCGGCTGCGGCTGGGGAGGCTTCAGCATCTGGGCCGCCCAGCACTACGGGGTGCAGGCGCACGGGGTGACGCTCTCCCGGGCGCAGGCCGAGTGGGCGACGGCGCGGATCAAGCGGGAAGGGCTCGAAGGACGGTGCCTGGTCGAGTACCGCGACGTCCGGGATCTCCCCGCGGACGTGCGCTACGACAAGATCGCCGCGATCGGGGTCATCGAGCACGTGGGCATCCCGAACTACCCCTCGTTCTTCGGACGGGTGAAGGAGATGCTGGTGGACGGGGGCCTCTACCTCAACCACGGCATCCACCACGAGTTCCACTGGAAGCGTACCAGCCAGACCGACTTCCTGTACCGCTACGTGTTCCCCAACGGCGATCTCTCCGGCGTGACCGAGACGCTCACCGAGATGGAGCGGGCGGGCTGGGAGCTGCTGGACCTGGAGAACCTCCGGCCGCACTACGCGCGCACGTGCCGGCAGTGGGCCGAGCGCCTGAAGGCCCGCGTCGACGAGGCGCGCGCGATCGTGGGCGAGCAGGTGTACCGCACCTGGCTGCTCTACCTCACGTGCTCGTCGGTCGCGTTCGCGGGCGGCTCGATCGGGCTCTATCAGGTGCTGATGCAGAAGCAGTGGGACCAGACGCGCGGGAGCGCCCCGACCACCCGCGAGGGCATCTACGCGGGCTGGTAGCGCCGGAGGCTCACGCCCTTCAAGCGCTCCATCGTCACGGCCACGCTCGCCACGGCGCCCGTGCGGTCCCGGTGGAAGTGGAAGACGTGCCGGTACGCGACGCCGGGCGCGGCGGGCCGGACGAGGAACACGTCGGGCGCGATCGGGTCCATGGGGAAGTCGCGATCGCGGGGCCGTCCCGGCCCGTAGACGACCCGTAGCGTCCCACCTTCGACCCGGACCGCGTGATGGCTCGCGATCTCCGCGTTCTCGTATAGCCCGGCGAAGCCACCGAGCGCGTCGGGCCCGTAGGTCGGCGGGCCGATCTTCCGCAGGGTGATGCGCTGGCCGCCGAGATTCACCCGACACGTGACCTCACCCTCACCCGGGCCGGATTCCACGCGGAGGTCCACCGGGATCGTCGCCCGGTAGTCCTCGCCGTCCCGGAACACGCCGGTGCCCTCCGGGTAGAGGAAGAACGGGTCGCCGAGCGTGTCGCCGACGAGAACGCCCCCGTCGAACCGGAGCGTCACCCATTCGTCGGTCTCGGAGTCGACGTAGACGCCCGGCACCGCCGCGACCTGGGCGGTGGTCAAGCCGGCCTCGCGCAGCCGCCGATCGGCGTGATCGGCGGGGTGCGGCGCCGGGAAGCGATCCCCGATCACCTCGTCCATGATCGCCGCCGCGAGCGCGGCCGGCCGCGTGTCCTCGCGATTGGACAGGATCACGACGCCGAGATCCCGCTCGGGGACGTAGGCGATGTGGGCCTTGTAGCCCGGCTGGCTGCCGGTATGGCAGAGCACGGTGAGGCCGCGATAGCGCCGGACCGCCAGGCCGAGCCCGTAGTGCAGCCGCGTGCCGTCGCCTACCCGGGTCCGCTCGGCCATGCGCGCGGTCACCTCCACGCCGCCGATCGCGCCCGACCGGAGCGCGAGCAGCCAGCGCGTCAGATCATCGAGGGTGGTCGTGAGCGGGTCGGCGGCGAGGCCGAGGAGATCCCGCGCGCGGGACCAGCCCCCGGCGCCATCGGCGACGTAGGGCTCGGCGAGGTCCGACAGGGCGATGCCGTCGTGAGGACGCGCCCCGGTGCGGGCGAGGCCGAGCGGCTCGTAGAGCGCGCCGCGGCGGAACGACTCGGCGGGCACGCCGCACACCCGCGCGATGAGCTCGTCGAGTAGGAGGGCGTTGACGTTCGCGTACATGTACTGGAGGCCGGGAGGCGCGCTGACCGCGATCTGGCGACCGGCCAGGGCGAGCAAGGTGTCGCGGTCGGAGGGTGACGAGTGCCAGACGCCCCGCAATCGCTCGACTTCGAGGACGTCCCTCAGGCCGCTCGTCATCGACAGCAGGTGCCGGATGGTCACCGGGCCATGCCGGGAGAGCTCGGCGGGGAGCTCGGGAAGATACCCGCGCACGTCGTCGTCGAGCCGGAGCGCGCCCCTCGCGGCGAGGATGAGGACCGCGGCGGCCATGAACGTCTTCGACACCGAGACGATGTGGAAGCGGGTGTCGGGGCCGATCGCGATCCGCGACGGGAGGCTGGCCAGGCCGATACAGCGCCGCGCGGCGACGTCCCCTTCGCGGATCACCGCGACGGCGAGGCCCGGCTCGTCGGCCCGGTCCTCCAGGAAGGCGAGCATGGGTCCGGTACCGCCGAGGGGTCCGCGGCGGCCTAGCCGCGCGCCAGGGCCCGCTCGATCTCGTCCAGGTGCTCCCGCCGATGCTCGGCGCGCAGCACGCTGATCGGACTGCCCGCGGCCTGGTTCGCGGCGAGCGCGGCGTCGCTGAGGGCGGCGACGCGCTGATCCGCGGCGGCCGCCGCCTCGACGGCCAGGCGCGCGGCGACCCGCGGCGGCAAGCTCAGGCAGAGCGGCTTGCCCGCGTCGTTGATCCAGTCCACCGAGGTCTCGCTGATGGCGGGCGGGGGCGTCCCGCGCCCGTCGGCGCCCCAGGCCTCCAGCAGGGTCACGATGCGGTAGTCCCAGAACGCCAGGTGAGCGAGCACGCTCGCCACCGTCCAGCCGGCCTCCAGGGGACGCGACAGCTCCCGGTCGCCGAGCTGCTTCACGAGCTCCTCGAGCCGCGCGAGCTGCGTCTGGTTCAGGGTCACGTACGATCGATCGGTTGCCATGGGCTCCTCCTCCTCGTGATCGGACATCTTACCCTGTGACCCCGCCGGGGGCGACGCGTGAAACCGTGACCCGTTGCCGCTCCCGCCCGTTCATGCTACACACGCGGGAGCGATGGACGTTCTCGCCGCGCACGCCGCCCGGCATCCCGACAAGCCGGCCCTCCTCGAAGGCGAGCGCGCCTGGAGCTGGGCGGAGCTCGTCTCCCGGCGCAACCGGCTGGGCCACGGCCTGATCGGCCTGGGGCTGCCGCCCGGCGGCCACGTCATCGTCTACGCGGAGAACTCGATCGAGCACTACCTGGCCGGGTCGGCCGCGCGCGCGGCCGGGCTGATCCCGGCGCCGATGAATCATCGCCTCGTGGCCGACGAGGTGGTCTACATCCTCGATCACTCCGACGCGATGGCGGTGCTGGTGAGCGACCGCTTCCTGCCCATGGTCGAGAGCGTCCGCGCCCGGGCCGGGAAGGTGCGGTGGTGGATCCTGCTTGGATCCGAGCGGCGGTCCTGGGCCGTACACCTGGATGACGTGCTGGCCGCGGGCCGTCCCGATCCGGTGGAGGCCCGGGCGGGCGACGGCGTCGGCGCCTCCATCATCTATACCGGCGGGACGACCGGGAAGCCCAAGGGCGCCTTGCGGCGCGGGATCAACGTGAACGACCTCACCGAGACGCTGCGGGCCCTGGACCTCCTGGACCCGGCCCACGTGCACCTGGTGGCCGGGCCGATGTACCACTCGGCGCCGGGCGGCTTCGCGCTCTACACACACGTGGTCGGCGGCACCGTGGTCATCATGCCGAAGTTCGATCCCGAGCAGGCCCTGGCCCAGATCGAGCGGCACCGATGCACGAGCACCTTCATGGCCCCGACGCTGCTCAAGCGGATCGTGGACCTGCCCGCGGCGGTCCGGGCGCGCTACGACGTGTCCTCGATGCGCGCCATCATCGTGGCGGCGGCGCCGTGCCCGACGCGCGTGAAGGAGGGCGTGCTGGCCCACTTCGGCCCCGCGCTCTACGAGTTCTACGGCTCGAGCGAGCTCGGGGTGAACACGGTGCTGCGCCCGGAGGACGTGCTGCGCAAGCCGGGCTCGTGCGGGCGGGCCGCGCCGGGCAAGGAGATCGCCCTGCTGGACGACGACGGCCGCCCCGTGCCTTCCGGGGAGCCCGGCGAGCTCTACGTGCGCCGGTTCCCCGGCATCCTCGACGAGTACTATCGCGATCCGGAAGCGACCGAGAAGATGCGCCGCGGCGACTGGTACACGGTGGGCGACGTGGCCTACGTGGACGCGGACGGCTTCTACTACATCTGCGACCGCAAGCGCGACATGATCATCTCGGCGGGCGTGAACATCTACCCGGCCGAGATCGAGGACGTCCTGCACCGCCACCCCAAGGTGCTCGACGCCGCGGTGTTCGGGGTGCCCGACGAGGAGTGGGGGGAGCGGGTGCACGCCGCGCTGCAGGTGCGCGACGGCGAGACGCTCAGCGCCGAGGAGATCACCGCGTTCTGCCGGGAGCACATGGCGGGCTACAAGGTGCCGCGCGAGGTCTCCTTCCACGACGTCTTCCCGCGCGACGCGGCGGGCAAGCTGCTCAAGCGCCAGCTCCGCGAGCCCCACTGGGCCGGGCGCGCCGCGCGGATCTGAGGCCCATGCGCGTCCGGCTCACCGCCAAGATCACGGTCCTGATCATCCTGGTGCTGATCATCGGATTCGGGATCGCGACCGTCCTCACCATCAAGCGCGAGAGCGAGCTGCTCGTCGAGCAGAACAAGATGGCGGCGCGGCAGCTCATCGGCACGCTGGTCTCGAGCATCGAGACCGCCATGCTCTCCGAGCGGCCCGACATCACGCGCGGCCTCATCGACGACCTGCGCAACTCGAAGCTGGTCCAGGGCCTGATCGTCTACCGCCGCAACGGGGTGGAGGCCTTCACGGACCTGGCCACTCTCCGGGAGGTGTCGAAGGAGGCGGAGCTGCCCAAGGACGTCATGGCCTCGATCGAGAAGATGCGCCGCGAGCCAGGGCGCACCATGGCGGGCCCGCTCTTCACCCGGGCGCTCGACACGCTGCAGACCCAGGAGGCGCTGGAGTCGCGCGACGGCGCCACCGTGTTCACGGTGTACCGGCCGATCCCCAACCAGGAGCGCTGCCAGGGCTGCCACGGCTCGGACCACACGGTGCGCGCGGTCATCCAGGCGGCCACCTCCATGGAGCCGGTGATGGCCGAGGTGCGCAAGCAGCGGAACCGCCAGATCATGATCGGCCTCATGACCATCGTCGCCGCGGCCGCGGTGCTGGCGGTGGCCATGCGCTACGTGGTGGTGCGGCCGATCCACGAGCTGGCCGCGGTGGCGCGGCGCATC
>DATFUK010000134.1:0-10178 GCA_035260865.1 Candidatus Methylomirabilota bacterium
ACCGCCCGCAGCGGCCCCAGCGCGGTGCTCACGACCAGGTCGCCGCCCCGCCCGCCGGCGCCCTGCACCTCTCCGGGCACCAGGTTGTTGGTGCCGACGAAGTCGGCCACGAAGCGGGTCCGCGGCCGCTCGTAGAGCTCCTTGGGCGGGCCCACCTGCAGCACGTGCCCGTCGCGCATGACGGCCACGCGGTCGGAGAGCGAGAGGGCTTCCTCCTGGTCGTGGGTCACGTAGATGGTGGTGATGCGGAGCTCCTGCTGCAGCCGCCGGATCTCCGCGCGCACCTGGATGCGGATCTTGGCGTCGAGGTTCGACAGCGGCTCGTCCAGCAGCAGGATGTCCGGGTTGAGCACGAGCGCCCGCGCCAATGCCACCCGCTGCTGCTGGCCGCCGGAGAGCTGGCCCGGGTAGCGCGCCTCGAAGCCGGTCAGGTTGACCTTGCGCAACCCTTCCCCGAGTCGCGCCTGCACCTCGGGAGGGGACAGCTTCCGGAGGCGGAGCCCGTACGAGATATTGTCGGCCACCGTCATGTGCGGCCAGAGCGCGTAGTTCTGGAACACCATGCCGATACGGCGCTCGTAGGGCGGCAGCCCATTGACCACCCGATCGCCGAAGCGGATGGTCCCCGCGTCCGGCTGATAGAAGCCGGCCAGGAGCCGGAGCAGGCTGGTCTTGCCGCAGCCGGAGGGGCCGAGCAGCGTGAAGAGCTCGCCGTCCGCCACGGTGAGATCCACGCGATCCACCGCGGTCACCGCGCCGAAACGCTTGGTGACGCCCTGGATCTCGATGATCATGCCGGGCGGCGCCGCGCCGCCGCTACTTCTTCAGCTCGTCCCACCTGGCCTCGATCTCGGAGCGGAACCGGGTCTTGAGCGCCTCCGACCGCTTGGCCGCCACCGTCTCGTCGTAGACGTTGGCCACGTCGGCCTCGAAGTACGAGCGCACCCCGCCGGTGAACTCGACCGCGAGCTCCGCGGTCGAGCCCGGCGCGCCCTGCACCTTGTACTTCGGGGTGACCGGGAAGAGCCCGCGCTCCATGAATACCTTCTGGCCGCGCTCGGTCAGGAGGAACTCGATGAAGGCGCGCGCCGCCTTCGGATTGCGCGCCCCCGCGAGGATCGCCATGGGCTCGGGGGTGACGAAGGCGTTCCTCGGCGCCACGAACTTGATGTCGAAGCCGGCCAGCTTCTCCTCGAAGGCCATGTAGGACGGCACCGCGAAGCCGGCCGCGAACTTGCCCTTGGCCACCACGGTGGGCACGTCCCGGCTCCGCGCGGTGAAGTGGCCGGTGTTGGCCGCGAGCTTCCGCAGCCAGTCCCAGCCCTTGTCCTCGCCGTGGAGCGAGAGCATCACCTCATAGGTGGCGTTGGAGGACGACGAGCGGGTCGGCGCGCACTGCGCCACCTCGCCCTTCAGCTTCGGGTTCAGCAGGTCGTCCCAGTCCTTCGGCGCGCCCACGCCCAGGCGCTGCACGCGCTTGGGGTTGTACACGAGCCCGTAGGGCTCGAGCGCGGTCCCCACCCAGAAGCCGTCCTTGTCCTTCAGCGGGATCGGCTTGGGCTTGCCGATGGACGCGGGAATGCTGTCCCACGCCTCCTTCGAGATCTCGACCTTCTGCAGCAGCTTCTGCTCGGCCAGCTTCTCGAAGAGCGCGGATTCCCCGCCCCAGAAGATGTCCACGTCGGGCCGGCCCTTCCACTCGGTGATGCGCCCGTAGGCCACCGGCGTGCCCGCGGGGATCGCGTTCACCTTGACCGTGACGTTCCACTTCTCCTTGGCGTAGTCCGCGAAGGCCTTCAGGGCCGCGTCGTGGATGAACTTCGAGACCGGCGTGATCAGGGTCAGCTCGCTCTCGATGGGCGCCTGCGCGCGGGCCGGGGCCGGGAACGCCCCCACCGCCAGCAGCGCGGTGACGGCCAGGGTGATCACCGATCGAGACAACATGGGGGATCGAAGCAACATGGGCGATCGCACCATCATGCATTCCTCCTCTCGGGTTCGATCCAGCCCCGCGACCGCTCGACCGCCCGACGCCAGCCGCCGTAGGCCGCCTCGCGCGCGCCGTCGGCCATCGCGGGGGTGAACTTCCGTTCGAGCTTCCAGCGGGTGGCCAGCTCCCCGCTCTTCCAGAGCCCCACCCCCACCCCGGCCAGGTAGGCCGCGCCGAGCCCGGTGGTCTCGGTCACCGATGGCCGCAGCACCTCCACCCCCAGCATGTCGGCCTGGAACTGGCAGAGAAAATCGTTCGCGGCCGCCCCGCCGTCCACGCGGAGCGTGGTGAGCGGCACGCCGGCCTCGCGCTTCATGGTGTCGAGCACGTCGCGGCTCTGGTAGGCGATGGCCTCGAGCGCCGCGCGGGCCAGGTGGGCGCCGGTGGTGCCGCGCGTGATGCCGACCACGGTCCCGCGCGCGTAGGGATCCCAGTAGGGCGCACCCAGCCCCACGAAGGCGGGCACGAGATAGACGCCGCCGGTGTCCGGGACCGACGCGGCCAGGGCCTGGGTCTCGGCGGCCTGCTTGATGATACCGAGGCCGTCGCGCAGCCACTGCACGGCCGCGCCCGCGATGAACACCGCGCCCTCGAGCGCGTAGGCCGTGCTCCCCTCCACCGTCCACGCCACCGTGGTCAGCAGGCCCTCGCCGGAGGCGACCGCGCGCTCGCCCGTGTTCAGCAGCGCGAAGCAGCCGGTGCCGTAGGTGTTCTTCGCCATGCCGGGCTCGACGCAGGCCTGACCGAAGAGCGCGGCCTGCTGATCCCCCGCGATCCCCGCCACCGGAATACCCGGCGGCAGCCCAGCGCCTTTCGCGGTCTCCCCGAACACGCCCGCCGACGCCTTCACGGTGGGCAGCAGCGCCATCGGCACGCCCAGGATGCGGCACAGGCCCTCGTCCCACGCCCGGCGGTGAATGTCGTAGCAGAGCGTGCGCGAGGCATTCGACGGGTCGGTGGCGTGCACCGCACCGCCGGTGAGCTGCCAGAGCAGCCACGCGTCCACGGTTCCGAAGCACAGCTCCCCACGCTCCGCGCGCGGGCGCAGCGCCTCGTCGTGGTCGAGCATCCAGCGGATCTTGGTACCCGAGAAGTACGCGTCCACCACCAGCCCGGTCTTCCGCCGGATCTCGGGCTCGGCCCCGTCGGCCTTCAGCCGCTCGCAGAACGCGGCGGTCCGCCGGCACTGCCAGACGATGGCGTTGCCGACCGGGCGGCCGGAGGCGCGCTCCCAGAGGATGGTGGTCTCGCGCTGGTTGGTGATGCCGACCGCCGCGATCTCGGCCGGCGTGATCCCGGAGGCGGCCACCGCCTGGCCGACCGCCTGCACGGTGGTGGCCCAGATCTGCGCGGGATCGTGCTCCACCCAGCCCGGCTGCGGGTAGTGCTGGGGCAGCTCCGCGTAGCCGCGCGCCCGCACACCACCGTCCGGATCGATCACGAGCGCGGTGGACCCGGTCGTCCCCTGGTCGAGCGCGAGGACGAAGCGACGCGCGCTCACCGGCCGAGGAGCTCCTTGGCCACGTCCGGGCGGTCGGTGATGACCACACCCACACCCTGGTCGATGAAGCGCCCGATCGCCTCGCGCTCGTTCACCGTCCACACCCCGAGGGTGAGGCCGGCCAGCCGCGCCTGCCTCGCCACATCGGCGTTGACGCGGGCCTGGTCGAGCCCGACGAAGCCCACCCCGGCCTGGCGCAGCGCCTCGAGCTCCGCGGTGACGTCGGCGGCGCGCAGCATCCGCGCCGAGTAGAGCGCGGCCACCCGCGCGTCGGGGCGGAGCTGGCGCAGCCGGCGCCAGGTCGCGGCCTCGAAGGCCATCACCACCGTGAACGGCGTGAACCGGTGCCGGTCGAGCACCGCGAACACCTTCTCCTCGATCTCCGGGTAGCGCCGGCGCCGCTCGTCGGTCTTGATCTCGAGCAGGAGCTGCCGCTTCCCCGCCGCGGCGAGCGCCACCACCTGGTCGAGCGTGGGGATGCCCTCCTCGAGCACCGCTCCGTGCCGGTCCTTGAGCCGCACCGCGCCCAGCTCGGCGAGCGTCCGTTCGCGCACCGGGCCGGCGCCGGTGGTGGTGCGCTCGAGGGTGGCGTCGTGGATCACCACCACCTCGCCGTCGCGGGTGAGATGCACGTCCAGCTCGAGGAAGTCGGCGCCGAGGGCGAGCGCGTTGCGGAAGGCGAGCAGGCTGTTCTCCGCCCAGAGCAGCGCGCCGCCCCGGTGCGCGGCGAAGAGCGGGGCGATCATGCCCTGGGCGGCCGCGGTGACGGAGCCCACCACTGCGCTCACCGCCACCAGGCCCAGCGCGAGCAGCAGCGGGCCCCTCACTTCTCGGTCTCCACCAGGCCCTTCACGAACCACCGCTGCATGAGGAGGATGACCGCCACCGGCGGCAGCATGGCGAGCACCGCGGTGGACATGATCAGGTTCCAGTCGGTCTGGGCGTCCCCGGTCCCGATCATCTTGGTGATGCCGATGACGATGGTGTCCATGCCGCTGCTCGTGGTGATGAGGAGCGGCCACAGGTACTGGTTCCAGCCGTAGAGGAAGAGGATGACGAACAGGGCCGCGATGTTGGTCCGGGACAGCGGCAGCAGGATGTGGCGGAAGAAGCGTAGCGGCCCGGCCCCGTCGATCTTGGCCGCCTCCACCAGCTCGTCCGGGATGGTCATGAAGAACTGGCGGAAGAGCAGGGTCGCGGTGGCGGACGCGATCAGGGGAATGGTGAGCCCGCCGAAGGTGTTGATCAGGTGCAGGTCGGAGACCACCTTGAAGGTCGGGATGATCCGCACCTCCACCGGCAGCATCAGGGTGATGAAGATCATCCAGAAGAAGAACATGCGGAGCGGGAACCTGAAGAACACCACCGCGTAGGCGGAGATCAGCGAGACCGCGATCTTGCCCACCGCGATCACGATCGCCATCACGAAGCTGTTGACCATCATCTTCGCCACCGGCGACGCCTTGACCCGCTGCCCGCTCCCCTGCGACCACGCCTGCGTGTAGTTCTCCACGCCGTGCGAGCCCGGGTAGAGCGGCAGGTCGCCCCGCCCGATCGTCGCCGCGTCGTGGGTCGAGCCGATCAGCGCGGTGTAGATGGGGAAGGCGAAGACGAGCACCCCGGCGAACAGGAGCGCGTGGGGAAGCCACGAGGCGCGGGACCGGCGCTCGACCATCAGTAGTGGACCCGCCGCTCCACGAAGCGGAACTGCACCGCGGTGACCGCGATGACGAAGACCATCAGGATGACCGACTGGGCCGCCGATCCGCCCAGGTCCAGGTTGACCACCCCGTCCACGTAGACCTTGTAGATGAGGGTCTCGGTGGCCTTCCCGGGCCCGCCGCCGGTCAGCGCGTGGATGACCCCGAACGTGTCGAAGAAGACGTACACGATGTTGACCACCAGGAGAAAGAAGGTCGTCGGAGAGAGCAGCGGGAAGATGATGCTCCAGAAGCGCCGGGTCGGACCCGCCCCGTCGATCGCCGCGGCCTCGATCACCGGCTTCTGGATGGCCTGCAGCCCGGCCAGGAAGAAGAGGAAGTTGTAGCTCACCTGCTTCCAGCTCGCGGCGAGCACCACCAGGAACATCGCCTGCACCCCGTTGAGCTTGTAGTCCCAGACGACGCCCCACCGGCGCACCGCCTGCCCCAGCACCCCGATGGACGGGTGGAAGATGAAGAGCCAGAGCACCGCGGCCACCGCGGGGGCCACCGCGTAGGGCCAGATCAGCAGGGTCTTGTAGGCGGTGGCCCCACGGATCCGCTTGTCGGCCATCACCGCGAGCAGCAGCGCGGGGGCCATGGACAGCACGGTCACCGCGATCGTGAAGACGAGCGTGCGCGCGGCCGCCCCCCGGTACAGCGGATCGGTGAGGACGACCCGGTAGTTATCGAACCAGACGAAGTTCTGGCGCAGGCCGAAAGCGTCCTGCAGGTGGAACGACTGGTAGACCGCCTGCCCGGCCGGCCAGAAGAAGAAGACGATCGTGACCAGCAGCTGCGGCGCCACGAGCAGGTACGGCAGGACCTTGCCGTCGAAGACGACGCGGCGCTGCATGGCCGGTCGGCGGCCGCGACTCCGCTCCGGCTAGGAGCGGTTCGCCCGCTCGAAGTTGCGCAGGACGGTGTTGCCCCGCTGCACCGCGTTGTCGAGCGCCTGCTGCGCCGACTGCTGACCCTGGAACGCCTTCTCCAGCTCCTCCTGGATGATGTTCCGGATCTCCGGCATGTTGCCGAGCCGCAGGCCCTTCGAGTTCTCGGTGGGCGTGGTCCGGGTCATCTGGAGGAACGGGATGTCGGTGCCGGGATTCTGCTGGTAGAAGCCGGAGGCCTTCACCCGCTCGTAGCCCGCGAAGGTGACCGGGAGGAAGCCGGTGTCGGTGTGCCACTTGGCCACCACCTCGGGGCGGCTGATGAAGCGGAAGAACTCGGCCACCGCCTTGTACTCCTCGGGCTTGCGGGTCGGCGAGGTCATCACCCAGAAAGCGGCGCCCCCGATGATGGAGTTCTTGGGCGCGTCGGGCGTGCCCGGGTAGTAGGGCAGCATGGCCGCGCCCCACTCGAACTTGGCCTCGCGCGCGATGCGCGCGCGCAGCCCGGACGAGGCGTGGATGATCGCGCACTCCCCGGAGGGGAAGAGCGCGTCGGCCGCCGCGTCGCGCCCGCCGTACTTGAAGCTGCCCTCCTTCTGCATGTCCATCAGGGTCTGCACGTGGCGCACGTGCAGCGGGCTGTTGATCTTGAGCTCGGTGTCGAGGCCGCCGAGGCCGTTGGCCTTGGTGGCGAGCGGCACGTTGTGGATCGCGCTGAACTGCTCGAACTGCGCCCACGTCGGCCACGCGGTGGTGAAGCCGCACGGGCTCGCGTTGGCGGCCCGGATCTTCTGGGCGGCGGCCCGCAGATCCGTCCAGGTCTGGGGCGGCTTGCTCGGATCGAGCCCCGCTTTCTTGAAGGCGTCCTTGTTGTAGAACATGATCGTGGTCGAGCTGTTGAACGGCATCGCCATCATCCGGCCGTCGGGCAGGCTGTAGTAGCCGGCCACCGAGGGGAGGTACGCGGCGGGATCGAAGGCCACTCCGGTCTCCTTCATCAGCTCGTGCACCGGCTTGATCGCCCCCCGCGCCGACATCATGGTCGCGGTGCCCACTTCGAACATCTGCACGATGTGCGGCGCGTTGCCCGCCCGGAACGCGGCGACCGCCGCCACCATGGTCTCGGGATACGAGCCCTTGAAGGTGGCGTTGACCTGGTACTGGGTCTGCGACTCGTTGAAGTCGGTGACGATCTTCTCGAGGATCCCGCCGAGCGGCATGGCGAGCCCGTGCCAGAACTCCACCGTCACCCGGGGTGACTGGGCCCGCGCGGGCTGAACGTGGTGTCCGAGCGTTGCCGACCCGACCAGCACGAGCGCCAGCGCGATCCATCCCCAGGACTTCACCGTCTTTGGCATGCACGACCTCCAGTGTTGTTGTGAGCCGTAAGATCTGAGGCTATCGATCAGGCATCTCGGCCGGGTTGCGGCCGAATCACGTTTCCGTATCGGCCCGCGACGCAACGGCCCGCGAGCGCACGGAATATAGCACTGTTGGGCCGGCTACGGCCGCTTCTCGTAGACCGCGGTGTTCCCGGTCCGGGCCGAGCGCGCGTAGAGCTGCGCCTTGTCGGTCCCGTAGGTGAGCGTGATCAGGATGGACTGGTTGCCGATCTTGTAGTTGAGCTGGACCTCTTGCCCGGCGACAGAGTACTGGCCGCCCAGGCGCCGGCCGTCCGACGTGATCGTGGTCATGCGCCCGTCCGGGGCGAACTCGAGCCAGTCCTTCTTGTCCCCGTCCGGCGAGCGCATCAGCTCCCAGCGCCCGAGCAGCCACGCGTCGTCGGCCGCGCGCGCGGGCGCGACGGGCCCGAGGCCCAGCACCACCGTGAGCAGCAACGCGAGAGCGCGGGCGAGACGCGCCATCACCGGTGCCGGAACCGCCGGCTCTGCTCCACGTGCTGGGAGTAGGCCTCGAGCTCGGCGTCGAGCCGGCGCGGCGTCCAGCCTGCCAGCTCGGCCATGCGCGCGGCGATGGGCTCCGCGCAGTCGAGACCCTGGCAGCGGCTCTGGCCGATGCCGGTGCGGCGCAACAGCACGTCCTGCAGCGACACCGCCAGCTCCTCGCGCACCGCGTGGTGGAGCTGGGCCACGATCTCGGGATTGCTCGGGCAGAGGCGCTCGAAGCCGTCGGGCAGCTTGCGCCCCAGCTCGAGCACGCGCGGAAACGCCCGGCCGTAGGTCTCCACCAAGGTCTTGAGCGTCGCACGGGAGAGCCCGGTCGACGCCATTTCTTCGGAGACGTCCATCCACGCGCGCACCTCGATCCGGCCGGCCTCCTCGTCGGTGCCGTCGAGCGCGGCGCGCGCGGTCCGCGAGGCTTCCCGGCGGCCCAGCACGCGCATCACCCGGTCCCCCACGTCCTCGGCCAGGCTGCGGAAGCACGTCAGCTTGGTGCCGGTGACCGAGAGGAAGCGCCCCTCCGGCCCCTCCGGGATCACCCGGTGCTCGCGCGAGACCGCGGAGGCGGAGCGGCCCGGCTCGAAGGAGAGCGGCCGCACCCCCGCGTAGGTGTAGACCACGTTCTCGAAGGCCACGCGGGTGTCCGGCAGCACCTTGGCGACCTCGTCGAGCAGGTAGGTCACCTCCTCGCGGGTCGCCCAAAGGCGGTCGGGATCGCCGTCGAAGTCGGTGTCGGTGGTCCCCACCAGCGAGAAGCCGTGCCACGGGATGACGAAGATCATCCGCTCGTCGTGGGTCGGCAGGTAGACCGCGCGGTCGGTCATCCGCGGCAGCAGGCAGTGGATGCCCTTGGTGGTCCGCAGCAGGCGCGGGGTCCGATCGGCCACGCCCGCGAGGACGCGCAGGCGGTCCACCCACGGCCCCGCGCAGTTCACGATGGTGCGCGCCTTGACCGCCTGCACCTGGCCCGAGAGGAGGTCGCGCACCTGCACCCCGTCGAGCCCGCGGGCGCCCGGAATGAACGCCTCGACCTGGCAGTAGTTGAGGACGCGGGCCCCGTGGCGCGCCGCCGAGAGCACATTCTCGAGGCAGAGGCGCTCCGGAAAGAGCAGGAGGTCGTCGAAGTAGTAGCCGGCCCCCCGGAGATCCTCGGCCTGCACGTTCGGCTCCATCGCGAGCGCGGCCTCGGGCCGCAGCACGCGATAGCGCTCGCTGTTCTTCCCGGGGGTGAGCAGGTCGTAGAGCCACATGCCCAGGCGCACCTTGATGAGACCGCGCGAGGCGCCGCGGTACACCGGCACCAGGAACGGCAGCGGGCGAACCAGGTGCGGGGCGAGGCGCTCGAGCGTCTTCTTCTCGCGCAGCGACTCGCGGACCAGCTTGAAGTCGCCCAGCTCCAGGTAGCGAAGGCCGCCGTGGATGAGCTTGGAGGACTTCGACGAGGTGCCGGAGGCGAAGTCGCCCTTCTCGAACAGCGCGACCGAGGCGCCGCGCAGGGCCAGATCGCGCGCCACTCCCGCCCCCGCCATGCCGCCGCCGATCACCACGGCGTCCAGCGCGGCGCCGTCAAGCCCTTCCAGTCGAGTCGCGGGCGCGCTCTGTTTCACTCCACCAAGTCCCGAATGGATCGTACCACGTGGTCCGGAGCCACCGCGGCGATTCGGGGGTCGTCCGCGCGCGTGACGCCGCTCAGCACGAGCACGGTGCCGAGCCCGAGCCGCCGGCCCATCACGATGTCGGTGTCGATGCGGTCGCCGACCATCACCGCCTCGCCCGCGGGGACCCCGAGGGCGGCGAGCGCGACCTCCAGGATGATCGGCGACGGCTTGCCCACGATCGTTTCCACCCTCCGATCGGTCACCGCCTCCACCGCCGCGATCATGCCCGCGCAGTCCGGGATCTCGCCGCCCTCCACCGGGCACGTGCGATCGGGATTGGTGGCGATGAGCCGCGCGCCCTGCTTCACCGCCTGCAGCGCGGTGTTGAGCTTGGCGTAGTCGAAGGTGCGATCGAAGGCGATCACCACCCAGCGCACGCGCTCGTCGTCCCGCACCTCGAAGCCGTGGGCGCGCATCTCGTCCCGCATCGGCGGCTCCCCGATCACGAAGACCGGCGCGCCGGGGTCGCGGTCGCGCAGGTGGCGGGCGAGCACCAGCGAGGAGTTGATGACGTCGTCGGGCGCGGCGGGCACGCCCA
>DATFUK010000135.1:0-15423 GCA_035260865.1 Candidatus Methylomirabilota bacterium
CGGCGCCCGGTCGAGCGCGTGCCCGAGCCGCGTCCGAGGGAGAAAGATCTCGGCGGCGATCACGGTGCCGGCCAGCATCAGCCCGTTCAAGGCGCCCGCGCCAGCTCCGACGAGGGCGCCGGCGAGGGGCGCGCCCGGGAAGCCGACGCCGCGGGCGCTCCCCAGCGCCGCGCCGATCGCCGCGCTCAGGCCGAGGGCCCGGAGTAGGAGGCCGAGGCGCCGTCGCGTCGTCGGCAGCATGGCGCCGGTCCGTCCCTCAACCGCGAGCGCGGATGCTCATCGCGGCAAGCCCTGGTGATAGAGGTCGCGATCGTCGATCACGCGGCGGGCCTTGAACTCGGTGCGCGGCAGGGTGCCCTCGGGGACGAGGTCCACCACCGGGTGCACGCCGAGGCGCGCGCGCAGGCGCTCGCGCATCAGGCCGCGCAGCGCCTCGAGCCGGGCGCCGTGGCCCGCGGTGTACTCCGCGCGCACCAGCAGCTCGTCCATGGTCTCGCGGCGGGAGACGATCACCCGGAACTCGCCGCCGAAGCCGTCGATGGCCCGCAGGGTGTCCTCGATGGCGCTCGGATAGATGTTCTCGCCGCGCACGATGATCATGTCGTCGAAGCGGCCGTAGAGTCCGTCCGGCAGCCGCGGGTAGGTCCGCCCGCAGGGGCACGGCGCGTCCACCCACCGCGCGCGATCGCCCGAGACCAGCCGGATCATCGGCTGCGACGTCCGCTCGAGGTGAGTGTACACGGGGGTGCCCTCGGCTCCGTAGGGCAGGGGACGGAACGTCTCCGGATCGCAGACCTGGGTGTAGACGAGATCCTGCCAGAGGTGCATCCCGGTGCGGTGGCGGCACTCGCCGTTGGTCATCCACGGCGACATTTCGGCCATGCTGCCCATGTCCACGCAGATGCCGCCGAAGGTCTGCTCGATCAGCGCGCGGGTCGCGGGAATGCCCGCGCCCGGCTCGCCCGAGAAGAAGAGCACCCGGAAGCCCAGGCCCGCGGGGTCGATGCCCTCGCGGCGCGCGGTCTCCGCGAAGTGCAGCGCGTAGGACGGGGTGCCGTAGAACGCGGACGGCCGGAGATCGCGGGCCCACTGGACGGCCTGGACCGTCTGGCCCTGTGCGCCCGCGCCGAACGGGAACACGGTGGCGCCGAGCCGCTCGCCCCCGGTGAGCGCGCCCCACGAGCCCAGGTAGAGGCTGAAGAACGAGCAGATCAGGATGCGATCGCCCGGGCGGATGCCCGCGCCCCACAGGATGCGCGCGTGGGCCTCCGCGATGCGCCCCCAGTCGTCCGCCCCGATCCCGAAGACGGTGGGCCGGCCGGTGGTGCCGCTGGTGCCGTGGATGCGCGCCACCTCCGCGGGGTCGATGCAGAGATAGTCGCCGAAGGGCGGGGCGGCCGCCTGCGCGGCCCGCAGCTCCGCCTTCTGCACCACCGGGAAGCGCGCGAGGTCGTCGAGGCTCTTGAGGGTGTCCGGGGACACGCCCGCCTCCTGCCAGCGGCGGCGGTAGAACGCGCTCCGCTCCCACGCGTACCGCACCTGCCGGGTGAGCTTGGCGAAGATCAGCGCCTCGCGCGCGGCGGGATCCGCGCATTCGACCTCGGGCAGCCAGTGCTCGGCGGACGGCGCGGGCCGGTAGGCGGGGTCGTAGCGCGGCGGCCAGACCGTCAGGTCCACGCCGCGCGTCCGGGAGAGCGCGGCCGCGTCCACGCGCGCCACCGATCAGCCGGTCGGCCGGGCCGCCACGAGGTCGCGGATGCGGGCGACGATCGTGTCGGGCGGCGTGTCCTGCAGGAGCACCTCGGCCACGCCCATGTCGCGCAGCACCGGCACGTCCTCGTCCGGGATCACCCCGCCCGCCACCAGCAGGATGTCCTCCGCCCGCGCCCCGCGCATCAGCTCGAGCACGCGCGGGAAGAGGGTGAGGTGGGCGCCGGAGAGGATGCTGATGCCGAGCACGTCCACGTCCTCCTGCACCGCCGCGGCCACCACTTCCTCGGGCGTGCGGTGCAGCCCGGTGTAGACGACCTCCATGCCCGCGTCGCGCAGGCAGCGGGCCACGATCTTCGCCCCGCGGTCGTGCCCGTCGAGGCCGACCTTGGCCACCAGCACGCGGATGGGGCGCTCGATCATGACGGGAGTGGTCGGGCCCGGGCGGCCCTAGCGGCGGGAGCGGCCGCCCGGCGCGATCGAGGGACCGGCCGCGGCGCCGTCGGCCACGCCGTCGAGCACCTCGCGCACCTTGAGCGCGAGCGCGTTCGGGGTGAACGGCTTGGAGAGAAACGCGATACCCGAGGCCAGCACGCCGTGCCTGACGATGGCGTCATCCGTGTAGCCGGACATATACAGCACCTTCAGCTCCGGGCGCAAGGTCGCCAGGCGCTGGGCGAGCTCGCGCCCGCTCATCTGCGGCATCACCACGTCGGTCACCAGCAGGTGAATGGTCCCCGCGTGCCGGTTGCTGATCTCGAGGGCCTCGGCCCCCTGCCGCGCCTCGAGCACGACGTAGTTGCTCATCTCGAGGATCTCCCGCACCACCGCCCGCACCCGCTGGGCGTCCTCCACGAGCAGGATCGTCTCGCCGCGCCCCGGGGTGAGGACGGCCTCGGGGGAGGAGCCCGCCCGGGGAGCCGGCGCCTCTGCGGCGGCCCGCTCCGCCGGGGCGACCGGGGCGGCCACGCGCGGGAGATAGACGGTGAACGTGGAGCCGCGGCCCGGCTCGCTCTCCACCCGGATGTGGCCGCCGCTCTGCTTCACGGTGCCGTAGACGGTGGAGAGCCCGAGCCCGGTGCCCTTGCCCTGCTCCTTGGTGGTGAAGAACGGCTCGAACAGGTGCGAGCGCGTCTCCGCGTCCATGCCCACCCCGGTGTCGCCCACCTCGAGCAGGATGTAGGGACCGGGCCGTGCGTCGCTCAGTCGCGCGGCGGCCGCCTCGTCGAGGTCCACGTTGGCGGTGCGCACGGTGAGCCGGCCGCCGTCGGGCATCGCGTCGCGCGCGTTCACGCAGAGGTTCAGGATCATCTGCTCCATCTGGCCGGGGTCGGCCTTGACCCCGCCCAGGTCGGGCGCGGTCACCGTGACGAGGTTGATCGTCTCGCCGAGGAGCCGCTGGAGCATCGCGTGGATGCTGGCCACGATGCCGTTGAGATCCACGAGGCGCGGGGCCATCACCTGCTTGCGGCTGAAGGCGAGGAGCTGGCGGGTGAGGGTGGCCGCCTGGTCGGCCGCGTCGCGGATGCCCTCCGCGTTGCGGCGCAGGGAGTGGCCGGGGGCGAGGCGGCGCAGCATCAGGTCGCTGTCGCCGCGGATGACCATGAGCAGGTTGTTGAAGTCGTGCGCGATCCCGCCCGCCAGCTTGCCCACCGCGTCCATCTTCTGGGCCTGGCGGAGCTGCTCCTCGCTCTGGTGGAGCGCGCGCTCCGAGCGCTTCAGCTCGGTGAGGTCCACCGTGAGGCCGCGCAGGGTGGTGGGCCGGCCGTCCGCGTCGCGTACCACGTGGACGATGTCGCGCAGCCACACCTCACGGCCGTCGGCCGCGATCGCCCGGTACTCGAACTCGTGGTCGCGGCTCTGCGCGATCGCGTCCCGGTAGATCTGCATGACCGGCCCGCGGTCGTCCGGATGGATGCGGCGGGCCCAGAAGTCGGGCTCGCGCAGCCAGCGCTCCACCGGGTAGCCGAGCACGGTCTCGGCGCGGCCGCTGACGAAGGAGAAGGCGAGGGTGTGCGCGTCGGCCTCCCACACGATGGCGTCGAGCCCCTGGATGAGGTCGCGGTAGCGCTGCTCGGACTCCTGGTGGGCCGCCTGCAGGCGTTCTTCCTCGGTGAGGTCCTCCACGATCAGGAGCAGGCGCGGCGGCTCGTCGTCGGCCAGATGGATCGCGCTCATCGTGATGCGCGCGGGCTTGGTGTCGCGGCGCGCGTACACGTAGAGCTCGTAGAGGCCGGCCTGCTGGGTCGCGCCGGTGGCGAGCACCTCCCGGGCCCCGCGCAGGAGCCGCTCCGCGCGCACCAGCTGCTGGAGATCGCGCCCGAGCACGTCCTCCTCGCGGAGGCGGAACGAGTCGAGGAAAGCGCGGTTGGCCGAGAGCACGTGCAGGTCGTCGGAGAGCAGCAGGAGGCCGGCGGGCACGCTCGCCACGATCTTGTCCGCGTAGCCCTGGAGATTGGTCATCGCGCGGGCCTGGCGCATCTGCTCCTGGAGCAGCCGCGCGCGCTGCTGCTCGCGGTGCAGCGCGATGAGGAAGCCGGCCAGGGCCAGGAGCAGGAACGCGGCGGCCGCGCCGGCCAGCCGTCCCGAGCGCTGGAACTCGGCGAGCACCTCGTCCTGGTCTACCTTCAGCACGAGCGACCAGCCGGCCGGCACCACCCGGCGCACCGCGGCCAGGACCGGCACGCCGCGGTAGTCCACCGTCTCGCCGACCGCCTCGTGCCCCTGGGCGCTCGCCCGGGCGAGCGCGCCGAGGGCGCCGAGCGCGCGCTTCGACGTCTCCGCGTCGGGCGAGATCGGCTGCCGCAGCGGGGAGAGAAAGGCGGGCGGCTCGGCGTCGAGGTCCACCAGGAGGGTCTCGCCGGTGCGGGTCGGCTCCGCGTCGTCGGCGAGGAGCGGGTAGAGGCCGGCTTCCGGCTTGGCCGCGAGGGTGACCACGCCCAGCAGCGGTCGCGCGTCGCCGTCGAGGCCGGCGGGCGCGCCGTCGGAGAAGACCGGCACCGTGACCACGAGCAGGCGGCCCGCCCCCTCGCCGCCGAGCTCGAAGCGCGGTTTGCGGCTCTTCGCCACGCGCGCGGCGTGCTCCGCGGCCTGCTCGAGCAGCCCGGCGGCCGATCCGGCGTCCGGGGCGGAGCGGGCCGCCGGGCGGCCGGCCGCGTCCGAGACCACGATGCCCACGTAGCCGTAGGCCGCGGCGACCCGGCTCAGGTGTCGCGCGAGCGCCTCGTCGTCCCGGCCCTGGCCGGCGAGCTGCGCGCGCACCGCCGGGAAGGCGGCGAGCACTTCCGCGTCGGCGCGGCGGGCCGCGAGCCAGCTCGAGACGAGTCGGGTCCGGTCCGCCGCGATGGTGGCGATGCGGCTCTTCCAGTGGGTCAGCGCGGTCTCGCGCTCGGTGCCGATCTGGTGCGCGGTGAACAGCACGACGAGGATCGTCCCGGTCAGGAACACGCCGACGTGGATCCAGGGAATGCCCTCGCCGGACCCCGATCGCCGCGACCCCGATGCGGCCGTGTTTCCTCGATCGGCACTCGTCCGCGCGTGAGGGCTCTCGCGGCCGCCGCTAGGCATGACGGAGACTCCGTCGTGGACGCGTCATAGGCGCTCGTCCAGAATACGGCGGGAGACCGGCTCGCCACAACCCTTCGCGGACGCGCGGCGCGGGGCCGGATCAGACGTGGTTGCGCAGCATCAGCTCCTTCGGATGCGGGCGCAGATAGATCTGGTCGCGGACGTAGGCCACCTCGAAGCGGGCGACGTAGTGGTTGATCAGGGTGATGGGCACCACCAGGGGCACGAGGCCGGCCGCGTAGTCGCCGATCACGCCCGCCAGCTCCCGCTTCTCGGCCGCCGAGAGCTGTTTCTTGAAGAAGCCCATGATGTGCTGGAGCACGTTGACGTGCTTGGGGATCGTGGCCCGCGTCTCGAGCGCCCGCATGAAGCGCTCGCCGTAGCCGTCGAGCCATCCCGCACGCGGGGGACGCGCGACCTCCGCGACCAGCCGGCCGAGCCGCGCGTAGGCGGCGGGGTTGTGGGCGAGCAGCAGGTACTTGTGCGCGGTGTGGAACTCCACCACCGCGGCCGGGGGCGGCTCGGACTCCCGCAGCGCGGCGAGGCGCCGGTAGGCGAAGACGCGAGTGATGAAGTTGTCGCGGAGGTGCGCGTCGTTGAGCCGGCCTTCCTCCTCCACCGGCAGCAGCGGCAGGGCGTCGGTGAGCGCGCGCGCGAAGAGACCGGTGCCGGTGCGGGCGGGCGGCCCGTCGCCCGCGTAGACCTTCACACGCTCGAGGCCGCAAGAGGGCGAGCCGCGCTTGAGGATGTAGCCGCTGAGCTCGCGGCGCCGGAGCTCGTCCACGCGCCGTCCCGCGAACTCGCGCATGCGCGCGCTGTGATCGGTCCCGCTCGTGACGCCCATCAGGCGCGGCGCGGCCGCGTCGCCCACCAGCCGGATCGGCTCGCGCGGCACCCCCATGCCGACCTCCATCTCGGGGCACACCGGCACCCACGTGAAGTAGCGGGCGAGCACCCCGGTGATGTAGGCGTCCTTCTGGTGGCCGCCGTCGTAGCGCACCTCCTCGCCCAGGAGGCAGGAGGAGATGCCGACGCGGATGGGGAGATCGGGCGAGCGCCAGGCCGGCGGGGCCGCCATCAGGGCGCCCGGTAGCGGACCTCGAAGCTCACGCACCCCGCCGCGGAGTGGAACGGGCCGTGCGGCATGCCGGGTGGCCGCACCGCGACCGAGCCCGCCGGATAGGGGCGGCCGCCGCACTCGAGCGTGCCCGAGATGATGTAGATCTCCTCCCAGAAGTCGTGGGTCACCACGCGGTCGTTCCCGGAGCCGGGATCGAAGCGGAGCAGCCGGGTGGTCACGCCCTCGTCGGCGCCGCCGCTGATGACCTGCTCCCAGACGCCGCCGGGGAATCCGGACGCGGGCCGCCACGGCAGGGGCGCCGGATCGAAGAACTCGCGCTCGGCTTTCGTGGCTTCCATCGCTGGAGTATTGTAGCCGACATGCCCACCATCGACCCCGCCCAGCTCGAAGCGAAGGCCACCCGCATCTTCACCGCGATGGGCGCGCCGGCCGGCGACGCGGCGTGGATCGCCGCGCTGCTCGTGCGCGCGAACCTGCGCGGTCACGACTCGCACGGCGTCATCCGCGTTCCGCAGTACTGGGAGTCGGTCAAGAAGAAGGAAGTGGACCCCCGGTCGCCGGTGACGGTCACCGCGGAGACGCCCGCGCTGGCGCGGCTCGACGGGGGCGGCGGCTTCGGCCAGGTGGTGGGCCGCCGCGCGATGGAGATGGCGATCGCGAAGGCGAAGGCGGGCGGCCTGAGCGCCGCCTCCACCTCGCGCACCAGCCACGTGGGCCGGCTCGCCGACTACGCGGAGATGGCGGCCAACGCGGGGCTCGTCGGGCTGCTCTGGGCCAACTGCGTGCACGGGCTCAACGTGGCGCCGTGGGGAGGCGCCGCGCGGCGCCTCGGCACGAACCCGCACGCGGTCGGCATTCCCGGCGCGGGCGGCCCCGCGATGGTGCTCGACTTCGCCACCAGCGTGGTGGCCGAGGGCAAGCTGCGCGTGAAGCGCAACCGCAAGCAGCCCGCCCCGCCCGGCTGGTTCGTGGACGCGCAGGGCCGGCCGCAGACCGATCCGGAGATCTTCTACGGCACCCCGCCCGGCGCCCTGCTCACCTCCGGGGAGCACAAGGGGTACGGGATGTCGCTCGCGGTGGAGATCCTCGGCGGCGTCCTGTCCGGCACCGGCCCCGCGGGCCCGCCGCCCGGGGTCTTCGCCAACGGCACGCTCATGATCTGCCTCGACGTGGAGCGGTTCCTGCCGCTGCCCGAGTTCCACCGCCAGGTGGCCTCGCTCTTCGGCTGGGTGAAGTCCGCGCCGCTCGCGCAGGGCGCCACCGAGATCCTGATTCCGGGCGAGCCGGAGGCGCGGCTCGAGGCCGAGCGCCGGCGCGACGGCATTCCGATCGAGGACCAGACCTGGACCCAGATCGAGACGGCCGCGGCCGAGCTCGGTGTCGGCTAGGGGAAGAGGCGCTCGGCGTTCCTGAACGCGATCTTCTCGGCCACGTCGCGCGGGAGCTGGCTCAGGTAGCCCCGCACCTCGGTCACCGAGCCCGGCAGCGCTTCCCATCGCGAGGTCATCCAGGTGTCGGTCCCCGCGAGGAAGCGGTCGGGATGGCGCAGGAACACCGCGCGCCATCCCGGATCGAGCGTGCCGCCCGGGGCCACGTCCCCGTTGCGGATGGCCAGGTCCACCCAGAGGGTCGGATAGCGGTCGAGCAGCGCGCCCACCGCCGGTGGCCCGGAGGACATGCCCGCGTGCGCCCAGATCACCTTCAGGCGCGGCTCGATCGTGAACAGCTCGATGATCGCGAGCTCGTCCGAGTGGGCGTGGAGGTAGATGTTCTCCTGGACGGCCAGCTCGGTGATGCGCTTGACCACGAAGGTGCCGGTCTGCCCGCCGAAGAGGTGGAACTCGCCGATGCCCTTGTGCACGCCGCGATTCTTCTGCAGCCGTTCCTGCACGTAGGCGAGCACCGCCGGGTCCTGCCACCAGTGGCCCATGTCCCCGCGGGTGCGGTAGGGTCGCAGGATCGGCACGATCCGCTGCGGATCCTTCGCGTGCAGCGTGAGCGTGCCGTCGTCGGGCGTGCTGGAGACGAGCGCGCGCTTGATGCCCGCCTTCTGGAGGATGCCCAGGATGCGCTCGGGCGGGTACTCGATCCAGTCCCCCGAGCTGTAGTGGATGTGCGTGTCGAAGATCGGCAGCTCGGGGCTCTGGGCGCGCGAGGATTCCGCCCGGAGGGTGGCGAGCGCCAGGACGAGCGTGACGGTAAAGCGCACCGCGGGTTGCCGCCGCACGCGTCGAGCCTAGCATGGACGCTTCGCCTTGCACACCCGCATCGCGGGCGCTACGCTGGGCGACGTGATCGACAGTATTCGCGCGATCGTTATCGTGATCTTGCTCCTGGCTGCGGCGGGGCCCGCGCTCGCCCAGGGTCTGCCCGGCGGCCGCCCGCCCGACGCCATCGATCGCGCGCGCGGGCTCGCCACCCAGCCCTTCGGCACGTTGCCCGCGCCGGCGCGGCCCGCCGAGCGCTACGTGCCCCCGAGCCGCGTGTACTCGCCCGGCCAGGGGCGCGAGGTGCTGGTCCCCGGCCACTACGAGCGCGACGTCAACGGCCAGCGTGTCGAGGTCCCGCCGCTCGTCACCACCACGCCCGACGGGCGCAACGCGACGGTGGTGCCCGGCGGCGAGCGCCCGCCGGTCGAGCAGCGCCAGGATCCTTGATGCTGGACGCGGTGGGGATGGCCGAGATCAACAAGATCTTCGCGGTCACCGACGCCCTCGGGGTGCACCGGGAAGCGCTGGTGATTCCCCTCGGCACCGGCAAGGGACGCGTCCGCAAGCTGCCGAGCGGCAAGTTCGAGATCACGGTGGACGCGGAGACGCCGCTGGATGAGTGGCTCGAGGGATTGCCCGCGCTGATCCGAGCCGCCATGGCGTGAGCGCCCGGCGGCGAGGGGAGATCGGGCTCCTCTCCCTCGTCGCCATCCTCTTCTTCAACGTCAGCGGCGGTCCGTATGGGCTCGAGGACGCCGTCGGCACCCTCGGCCCCGGCCTCGCCCTGGTCCTCCTCGTGGTCACCCCGCTGGTCTGGAGCCTTCCCGTCTCGCTCGCGATGGCCGAGCTCGCCGCCGCGCTTCCCGAGGAAGGCGGCTACGTGGTGTGGGTGCAGCGGGCCTTCGGCCGCTTCTGGGGCTTCCAGGTGGGCTGGTGGAGCTGGATCAACAGCTTCGTGGACGTGGCGGTCTACCCCGCGCTCTTCGCGGACTACGTCGGGTTCTGGCGACCGGACATGTCCGCGCTCGAGCGCTGGGTGCTGGTGCTGGTCTTCATCTGGATCCTCACCGCGATCAACGTGGCCGGGGTGCGCATCACCGGCTGGGTCGCGGTGGCGATGGCGGGCGTCTCGCTCGTGCCGGTGGTGGTGCTCACCGCGATGGCGGGCACGCAGCTCCGCGAGGTCCCGTGGCGTCCCTTCGCCGCGGACGAGGGCGGCCTGCTCGCCGGGCTCGGGCTGGGGCTCGCGGTCATGATGTGGAACTACTCGGGCTGGGACGCGCCCACCACCACGCTCGGCGAGACGCGCGATCCCGGCGCGAGCTTTCGCCGGGCGGTCTGGGTCGCGCTGCCGCTGATCACCCTCGCCTACGTGTTGCCGGTGGCGGCCAGCCTCTCGGCGGGGGAAGGCTGGGAGGACTGGGACACCGGCCACTGGCCGGTGGTCGCCGAGGCGATCGGCGGGCCGTGGCTCGCCAACCTGGTCGCGGGCGGCGCGGTGATCGCCACTGCCGGGCTCTTCCTGTCGCTGCTCCTCACCAACTCGCGCCTGCCCTACGCGCTCGCCCTGGCCGGCCAGATGCCGGCCGCGCTCGGCCGGCTCCATCCCCGCTTCGGCACGCCGTGGGGCGCGATCGTGCTGTCGAGCGCCTGCTACAGCCTCTGCGCGTTCTGGAGCTTCAAGGAGCTGATCGTCCTGAACATCTGGCTGTACTCGATCACGCTCGTGCTGGAGCTGGCCGCCTTCGTGGCCCTGCGCCTGCGCGAGCCGGGGCTGCCGCGGCCGTGGCGCGTGGGTGGTGGCGCGACGGGGATGTGGCTCGTGGCGGTGCTGCCGTCGCTCTGCTGCCTGCTCGCGATGGCGACCGCCGGATGGATGAACACCGCGGTCGGCGTCGCCGCGGCCCTCACCGGACCGCTTGCCTACTTGCTCTGGCGCGCCCCGATTCGGCGCCGCGCGTAATCTCCCTTTCCCCCCTGGGGAGAGGGCAGGGTGAAGGCCTCGCGGTTACGCGCGAGGCAGCAACAGCTCCCGCCAGGCGCTCGGCGTGGCGGCGGCCGCCCGAGGCCGGACCGCGCGGACGCGCAGACCCCGGCGGCGGAGCCCGCGCCACACGCCGGCGCGGAAGGGCGCGTTGGCCAGCAGGCCGCCCGCCCAGCTCACCGTGATCGGCGCGCGCAGCCGGAGCGCGCGGGCGACACGGATCACGAGCGCGGCCAGGGCTTCCTGCGCTTCCCGCACGACGCGGCGGGCGGTCGGGTCGCCCGCGTGGGCTCGCCGCACGACGCCGGGCGCGAGGGCGGCGACCCGCGCGACCGCGTCGGCGGCGGTCGCGAGCCGTCGGGCGCGCGGCCAGGGGACCGCGGGGCCGCGGAGCCAGGCGCGTCCGATCGAGAACGCGGAGCCGTCGTCGCCGAGGAGCGGTCCCAGGCCGCCGGCGCGCGTGAAGCGTCCCCGGCGGTCGCGGCCGAGGGCGATGGAGCCGGTGCCCGCGAGCAGCAGCACGCCCGGAACCGCGCCGAGCGCGGCCAGGTAGGCCGCCTCGACGTCCGAGATCACGACCACGCGCGGGGCGAAGCGGCGCAGGCGCCGCGCGAGGGCCCGGCGCTCGCCGCGGGTCCAGATTCCGCGCGAGGCCACGCCCAGCGCGGCCAGGTCGCCGCGCGAGAGCCGCCAGCGGCGCCAGAGTCGCGCGAGCAGCGCGGGCAGCCCCGCCACGCCCGGCGTCGGCCCCCGGTAGGCGCGCGGCGTCGCGCCCGAGACGGACACGCGCACCCACGTGCCGCCCAGATCCACCACGACCAGCGGCGGGGCGCCGCGCGGGGTGCCCGCAAGCGCGCGATTCATGGTCGCTATTGTCCCCCAGGCGGCATCGAAAACGAAAGCACGGTAAGGTGGGAATACACCCCTGCGCCGCCCGTCGAATCGGACAGTGTTGGTGACTCTCTCGAACCTGGAGGCAACATGCGACGCACCCTGATGGCCATGTCGGCCGCGCTGCTCCTGGGCCTGACCGCGTCCGTCGCGGCCGCCCTGACGCCGACCGAGACCGTGAAGTCGCGAGTGGACGAAGCGCTGCAGAGTCTCTCCCAGACCGCCAACCCGACCGCCGATGCCGCCGGGCGCCGGCGCGCGGACATCCGCCGGGCCGCCGATACGCTGTTCGATTTTCCGGACATGGCGCGCCGGGCGCTCGGCCGCCACTGGACGGACCGCACGCCCGCCGAGCGCGAGGAGTTCACGCAGCTCTTCACCGATCTGATCGCGCGGACGTACATCGGCAAGATCGACCGCTACGCGGGGGAATCCATCGCCTACGTGGGCGAGCGGGTGGACGGCGAGGAGGCCTCGGTGCGATCGCAGGTGGTCACCGCCAAGGGCTCGCAGATCCCCGTCGAGTACCGGATGCACCGCGCGAACGACGTGTGGAGCGCCTACGACGTGCTCATCGAGAACGTGAGCCTGGTGGGCACCTATCGGAGCCAGTTCGATCGCGTGATCAAGGCCGAATCGTTCGAGAACCTGCTGCGCCGCCTGCGCGAGAAGGGCCAGGTCGCGGAAGCGCAGTAGCGCCGCGCCCCCTCACCCAACCCTCTCCCCCTCACTGGGGAGAGGGTTTACTTTTTCAGCAGGAACTGGGCCTCGTCGAAGGACTCGGCGGCGAGCTCGCTGAGGCCGGTGCGGGTGTAGAGATCGCCCAGCAGCAAGTGGAGCGTGGGCTCGTCGCGGTCGGCGTCGAGCGCGGCAACCACCACCCGCCGCGCGTCGTGCAGGAGCCCCTCGCGCGCGAGCAGCCCCGCCCGCATCACCGCCTTCGAGGTCGCCGGCGCCGCCGATCCCAGCTCCTGGTCGAGCGCGGCGAGATCGTCCGCCACCGCGCGGGCCCGCGCCGCGTCCACCACCTCGAACCACGCCTCCTGCGTGGGCTGCGCTCCGGCGGTGATCCGCAGCGTGTAGCGCGTGTTCGGGGCGAGCGCGGGCGCGTCGGCGGGATACGCCCAGCGCGGCCCGGTGACCTCGCGCCGCTCGATCACCGGGCCACTCGGCCCGACCAGGCGCACCGTGTAGCGGGCGAAGCGGCTGCCGAGCCACTCGAAGGCCAGCCCGTCCGGCAGGGCGCGGCCGTTGCGCGGGCTCAGGATCACCGGCGGCCGCGCCTGGCTCCGGGTCGCGAGCACGGCCTGCGACGACTCCTTGGTGGTGCCGGCCAGGAAGCCCAGGCTCGCCTCCACGAGGGCCTTGGCCTTCTGGCCCTGTCCGCTCGCGGCGACGCCGGGCACCGTGAGACTCCCGGCCGCGCCGGCCACCCGCACCGTCCCGCGCCCGCTCGAGAGCAGCACCACCGCGCTCGCGTCCTCGGTGGTGCGGACGATGTCGCCCGCGCGGAGCGCGAGGAGCGGCCGCGCCGGCCGCCAGTCGCCTCCCGCGGCGGCCTTCACCTCCACGCGGCCGCGCGCCGGCTTGATCTCGGTGATGACCCCGGAGCTCTCGGTGGTGTGGGCCGCCGCGGGGGCGGCCAGCGCGAGCAGCGCACCAAGGATGAAGGACAGGAGCGAGAGCATGCGCATGGTCAGGCCTCCGTCAGGTTCATGAGCTCGTAGATCTCGACCGGCTGCCGCCGTCCCTTCACGGTCACGCTGCCTCGGTCCCGGACCACCACCCGGTCCTTCAGGGCCGCGAGCACGGCGCCGCTGATCAGGATGCCGGTGCCAAGGTCGCGGTTCAACCCCTCGATCCGCGACGTGGTGTTGACGGTATCGCCGAGCACCGCGTACTTCTTCTTGCGCGGGGCCCCCAGCGTGCCCGCGAACGCCTCGCCGGTGTGCACCGCGATGCCCATCGCGAGCGGTCCGCGGCTCTCCGCCTCCCAGCGCCGGTTCAATCCCTCGAGCGCCGCGTGCATGGCGACCGCGGTGTGGGCCGCGTGCCAGCAGTGCTCGGGGTCGTCGAGCGGGGCGCCGTAGACCGCCATGATCGCGTCGCCGATGAAGTCCTGCACGAGGCCGCGGTGGGCGAGGATCACGTCCACCATCGCGGTGAAGTACTCGTTCATCATCTCGGAGACCACCTCGGGGGGCAGGCGCTCGGACATGGTGGTGAAGCCGCGCAGGTCCGACATCAGCACGGTCACGCGGCGCACCTCGCCGCCGAGCCGCGTGCCGATCCTCTGCACCCGGTCCATGATCTCGGGGCTCACGTACTGCCCGAACGCGGAGCGGAGGCGGCGGCGGCGCAGCATGTGGCCGCCCTGCAGGTAGACCAGCATGCCGATGAGCGGCGCCAGGAAGTCGAGCCAGTACCCGCCGCGCGTGTAGGCCTCGTATGACGCGGCGGCGAGCCCGCCCACCAGGATCAGGCCGACCAGGGCGAGCCAGAGCGGGCGCAGCCACAGCGAGAGCAGCGAGATGGTCAGGCAGACCAGCGTGAGCAGCCCCACGTTCAGGTACCAGGGCGGCGGCAGCAAGGTCCGGCGCGAGAGCAGGGTGTTGACCATGTGGGCGTGGATCTCCACGCCGGCCATGAGCCCGGTCGGGGTCGGGAAGTGGTCGCGGCTCTCCGCGAAGCTCGCGCCGACCAGGACGATGCGATCGCGGAAGGGATTGTCGTGGTCGGGGACGGTGCCGGCGCGCGCGAGCTGCACGATCGGCTCGCTCGGGAACGTGGTGAAGGCGCCCGCCGGGCCGGAGAAGTCGATGCGCCACGGCCGGGCCGCCAGCTGCCGCACCGGCGTATCGGTCGGCCCGGCGAGCGCGCCGGACGGCTCGCGCAGGGGCAGGGGGATCGCCGCCCCCTTGCCCGAGAGCCGGTGCGCCAGCTCGGAGGGGGGAAGACCGGTGGACGCGGCGAGCGTGGTGAGCGACAGCGCGGGCAGCCACCCGCCGCCCGCCCGGGGCAGGACCGGGGTGAAGCGCCGCACCATCCCGTCGGCGCCGATCGGCGCGTTGGCGAAGCCCACCAGCCCGGCCAGCTCCGGCGCGAAGGGCGGCAGCAGCGTGTAGCCGTCCGCGCCGTCCTGGCCGCCGGCGGGCATCGCGAAGGTGGCGAAGAGCAGCGAGCCGGGGCGCGCCGCGCTCCAGCGGCCGACAGTGGCGAGCAGCGCCTGGTCCTCCGCGGGCGTGGTGGGCGCGGTGAGGACCAGGTCGAAGGCCACCACGCGCGCGCCGCTCTTGAGCAGGAAGTCGGCGAGGTCGGCGACGTAGCGTCGCGAGAGCGGCTGGCGCTGCCCGAGGGCCTGGAAGGCGTCGTCGTCGATCAGGACGAGAGTGATCTCGGGCGCGGCCACCCGGTCGCGGAGGAAGAGGAAGGCGTCCACCGCGCGCGTCTCCCAGCCCGCGAGCACGCCGGTACGGGAGAGCGCGGTGACCGCGACGGAGACGAGCAGGCCGACCAGCATCGCGCGCACCACGCGCGCGCGGCGTCCCGTGCCCCGGAGGGCCAGGGTCAGTGGCCGACTCCGGTGAGGCCGAAGGCGGCCCAGGCGAACGGGTGGGGGAATTCCTTCATCGCGGCGCGCTGCGCGGCCTGGAGCGCGAGGCCGGTGTCGGCCTTGGCGAGGCGGCCGTAGAACTCCCGGCGAGAGCCAGGACCGCCCACCACCGCCGCCCGCTCCGCATGGTCGCCACGCCGCTCCCGCCCGCCATCATAGACCAGCGCCGCGACCGGCAGCAAGACGGACGCACCGTAGATTGGCGCGTCCGGCGCCCGCCGCCGCCATAATGGAGCGTGCTCTCTCCCGGGGCGGAGCTGCTGATCGACGGCGCGATCGTCGTCGTCTACTTCACCGGCATCACGATCATCGGCCTCTACCTGGGCCGGCGCGACCGGAGCCTGGAAGACTTCGCCCTGGCGGGCCG
>DATFUK010000136.1:0-16513 GCA_035260865.1 Candidatus Methylomirabilota bacterium
CGAGAAGACCGCGGTCACGAGCAGAGAGAGCCCGATGATCCAGACGTAGATCACGTGGCCTCCCGCGGCTCGGCGACCTCGGGCAGGGCGACCATCACCTCCAGCACGCGCGTCCGCTCCACCTTCTCCACCGACACGCGGACCCCGTCCTCGGTCTCCTTTTTCTCGCCCCGGTGGGGCACGCGGCCGAAGAGATCGAGCACCCAGCCGCCCACCGTGTCGAAGGAATCGTCGGGAATCACGAGGCCGGTCACGGTGTTCAGCTCGTGAATGGGGAGGCGCCCGGAGACCCGGAAGCTGCGCGGGCCGACGCGCTGGATCAGGCGCTCGTCCTCGTCGTACTCGTCGCGGATCTCGCCGACCAGCTCCTCGAGGAGGTCCTCGAGGGTGACGAGGCCGGCGGTACCCCCGTACTCGTCCACCACGATGGCCAGGTGAAGCTTCTTGGCCTGGAACTCGCGCAGCAGCGCGTCGGCCCGCTTCGACTCCGGCACGAAGTAGGGCGGGTGGAGATGCGCGCGGATGTCGAAGGTGGGCGGCAGCCCATCGAGGTGCGGCAACAGGGCCTTGGTGTAGAGCACCCCCACGATCTGGTCGATGGTCTCCTCGAACACCGGCACGCGGGAGTGGAGGTGCTCGCGCAGCAGCGGCAGGATCTCGCCCGGCGGCATGGACACGTCGAGGCAGAACATGTCCGGGCGCGGCACCATCACCTCGCGCACCAGCGTGTCCTCCAGCTCGAACACCTTGTGGATCATCTCGCGCTCGGTGCGGTCGACCACGCCCTCGCGCGCGCCCACGTCCACCAGCGTGCGCAGCTCCTCCTCGGAGACCTCGGGCTGCCCGACCTGCCGCTCGGAGCCGACGAGGCGGAGGGTGACCGCGGTGAAGGCGCCCAGGCCCATGCGGATCGGCTTCAGCGCCACCGAGAGCCACGCCACCGGCCGGTTCACCCAGCTCGCGAACCGCAGCGGGTGCTCGACCGCCAGGGTCATGGGCAGCACCTCGCCGAATACGGTGAGCAGGAACACCATGGCGCCGATCGCGATCGGCAGGCCCTTGCCGCCGAAGACCTGCTCCGCGATGGCCGCGGCGAGGGCGGAGGCCCCGATGTTCACCACCGTGATGCCGACGAGGAGGGTGACCAGCAGCTCGTTGGGCTGCGCGAGCAGGGGCGCGAGGGGGCCGGGCGTCTTGCCCTGCTGCTCGGCAAGCTCCTTCAGCCGCGTGCGGCCCAGCGAGAAGTAGGCGGCCTCCGCGCCCGAGAGCAGCGCGGAGAAGAGGAGCAGGATCCCGAGGAGGAGCAGCTCCGGGAAGACCCGGCTATCCATGGAAATGCTCATAGCCACCGCGCATCGGGACCGTCGCGCCGTCGGCATCCACGAAGACGATCTCGCCCGCGGTTCCCTCGATCCGTCCGATGACGGTGAGCGCGGTGCCGGTCGCCTCGGCGAGGCCCGCGACGAGGCGGTCGGCCGCGGCGGGGTCGCAGGTGAGCAGGAGCTCGTAGTCCTCGCCGCCGCTCACCCCCCACTCCCGCGCATCGCTCCCGAGCGCGCGCGCGGTCTCGTGCGCCGCGGCCGCGACGGGGACGCGATCGAGGCGCACGCGGGCGCCCATCCCGCTCTCCCGGCAGACGTGCGCGAGGTCGGTGGCGAGGCCGTCGGAGCAATCCATCATGGCGTGGACGCCGGGCGCCTGGCCCAGCCAGCGCCCCTCCGCGACGCGCGCACGCGGCCGGAGGTGCGCCCGCGTGATCTCGGCGAGCCGCGCGCCGGTCAGACCCGCGTCGCGGGCCCGGTCGAGACCGATCTCGAGCGCATGGAGGCCGGCGGCCGAGGCGCCCAGGCTGCCCGTCACCGCCACCGCGTCGCCCGCGCGGGCGTGCGAGCGGAGCCGCGGCTCGCCCGGATGGATCCCGAGCAGCGTGACGTTCACGGTCCAGCCGCGCGGAGAGGTCGAGGTATCGCCGCCGACGACGGTCACGCCGTGCGGTGCGGCGGCCTCCGCCATGCCCGCGTAGAACGCGTCGACCGACTCGACGTCCGTCTCCGTCGGCACCGCCAGCGCCACCAGCGCCCAGCGTGGGATGCCGCCCATGGCCGCGATGTCGGAGAGGTTGACCGCGAGAGCCTTCCAGCCGATGTCGGAAGGCGCGGCGGAGATCCGGCGGAAGTGGACGTCCTCGATGAGGAGATCGGTGGAGGCGAGCAGCTTGTGTCCGGCCGGCACCACGAGGACCGCGGTGTCGTCGCCGATGCCCACCTCGACCCCGGGCGCGGCGCCGGTCGCGGCGGCGCTCCGCCGGATGCGGCGGATCAGCCCGCGCTCGCCCAGCCCGCCCAGGCCCACCCGTTCGGGTGGCTCCGCGTTCATGCCGGGATGGCGACCGGCGTCAGCGCGAGGAAGTTCGCCAGCAGCGCCTTACCCTGGCTCGTCAGGATCGACTCCGGATGGAACTGCACGCCCTCGACCGGATAGCGACGATGCCGCAGGCCCATGATCTCGCCGTCGTCCGCCCGGGCGGTGATCTCGAGGTCGGCGGGCAGGCCCGCCTCCAGCACGACGAGGGAGTGGTAGCGCGTCGCCTCGAACCCGGGCGGCAGCCCGCGAAAGACGCCCCGCCCGTCGTGGGTGATCGGCGACGTCTTGCCGTGCATCTGGCGTCGCGCCCGCGCCACCGTGCCCCCGAAGGCCCGGCCGATCGCCTGATGTCCGAGGCAGACCCCGAGGATCGGGACACGGGCGTGGAAGCGGCGGATCAGCTCGAGCGAGATGCCGGCGCCGTCGGGATGGCCGGGGCCCGGCGAGACGACGATCCCTTCGGGGGCGAGCGCTTCCACGTCGTCAGCGGTGAGCGCGTCGTTGCGGGCGACCCGCATGCGCGCCCCGAGCTCGCCCAGGTACTGGACCAGGTTGTAGGTGAACGAGTCGTAGTTGTCGAGCACCAGGATCATCGCGGCTGCTCCCGCGCGGCGATGCGGAGCGCCAGGATCATGCCCCGCGCCTTGGAGGCGGTCTCGAGCCACTCCGTCTTGGGATCGGAGTCGGCCACGATGCCCGCGCCCACCTGGATGGACGCGCGGCGCCCGTGACACACCACGGTGCGAATCGTGATGCAGGAGTCGAGATTGCCCGAGTAGGAGATGTAGCCGACCGCGCCCCCGTAGGGACCCCGCCGGGTCGGCTCGAGCTCCTCGATGATCTCCATGGCGCGGATCTTGGGAGCCCCGGTGAGGGTGCCGGCGGGGAAGCAGGCCGCGAGCACGTCGAAGGCGTCCTTGCCGGGCTCGAGCCGGCCCCGCACGTGACTCACCAGGTGCATGACGTGTGAGTAGCGCTCCACCACCATGAACTCCGAGACCTCGACGCTGCCGAGGCGGCTCACCCGGCCCACGTCGTTGCGCCCGAGGTCCACCAGCATCACGTGCTCGGCCCGCTCCTTCGGATCCGCCCGCATCTCGTCGGCCAGCCGGGCGTCCTCCTCCTCGGTCCGACCCCGTGGATGGGTCCCCGCGATCGGCCGCTCCTCCACCCGCTCGTCCTCGAGCCGGACGAGCACTTCCGGGGACGAGCCCACGATGCTGGTCTGGCCCAGGCGCAGGAAGAAGAGATAGGGCGACGGGTTGACGGTCCGGAGCGCGCGATAGACCGTGAAGGGGTCGGCCCGGAGCTCGGTGTCCAGCCGGCGCGACAGCACCACCTGGTAGGCGTCGCCGGCGGCGATGAACTCCTTCGCCCGGCGCACCCCGTCCATGTACGCGGCCTCGTCCATCGTCGAGGTGAACCCCTCGTCGCCCAGGGCCACCAGCGGCTCCACGGGCGGCAGGGTGAGCGGGGCCGGAGAGCGGGCCGGCCGGCGGAGGTTGCCGATCAGCATCCCGATCTTGACCGCGGCGGCGTCGTAGGCGCGGTCGAGCGAGGCCGGATCGGTCTTGCCGATGTGGGCGTTCGCGATCACCAGCAGCCGGTGGCGCAGGTTGTCGAAGACCAGCAGGCTGTCGGTGAACATGAACACCGCATCGGGCAGCTTCTGGTCGTCGGTGGTCAGGGTCGGGAGCCGCTCGACGTACCGGATCATGTCGTAGGACAGGAACCCCACCGCCCCGCCCTGGAAGCGCGGCAGCCCGGGCACGGGAACCGGCTTGAACTGGGCGAGCAGATCCCGGAGCGCCGTGAAGGGATCCGAGCCCGGCAGCAGCTCGATGGTGCCGTCGGCCCGGCGGACGCTGATGCGCTTGCCCTTGGCCGTGAAGACCATGAGCGGGTCCGAGCCCAGGAAGGAGTACCGAGCCCACTTCTCTCCGCCCTCGACGGACTCCAACAGGAAGGCGTAGGGACCGGGGCGGAGCCGGAGGAAGGCGGACAGCGGGGTGTCGAGGTCGGCGGCTAGCTCGGCGAAGACCGGGATCAGGTTGCCCCGCCCGGCCAGCGCGCGGAACTCCTCACGTGTGGGAGAGAGCGGGGGGAGACCCGGCCCCACCGTCGACATGGATGAGTCGCTCAGGCGTTCGCGTCCAGCTTCTTCTTGAGCTGCGCCTTCGGAACCGCGCCGATCACCTGGTCCATCACCTTGCCGCCCTTCACGAACAGGATGGTCGGGATGGATCGGATCCCGTAACGGGCCGCCAGCGCCGGCTGCTCGTCCACGTTCACCTTCGCGAGGGTCACCGAGCCGTTGCCCTCGCGCACCAGCTCTTCGAGCGTGGGCGCGATCGCGCGACAGGGGGCACACCACTCCGCCCAGAAGTCCACCATCAGCAGCTCGGGGTGCTTGCCCAGTTCGGTGTCGAAGCTGGCCTCGGTGAGATGGAGCGTGCTATCGGCCATTGATCCAGGGTCTCCTCATGGTCGGGCAGGGTTGATGCGGGACAGCGGGTGAGAGTTCCATAAAAAACGCAGTGCCACGCTAGCATACGCCCCCCACCATCGCAAGTTAGCCCCCGGGCTCGGGCGGGGGCACCGCGCCGTTGCCCCGTGCGCAGGGCAGGGGAGCCGACGGTTCGGGGCAGTCCTTCTGACAGTAGGCGTCACCTGCCGGACGTCCACCCGCTGTCACCTTGCCACACTGCGAGGCTAAACGAGCTCGGAGAGCCGGAAAGCCTTGAATCCACGGCATTGACCCGGACACGCCGAGAACAGCCTCCAAGACGGCGGAAAACCTCGGTTGGTAGGGGGTTTGCAGTAGATGAACCCCCCGAAAAGCTATGACGGGTTCGGTTCGTCGGGTAGCCACGTGCACTCGCAGGCCAGGGAGGGTCGGTTCGTGGGCAAGGTGATGGTCGTCGATGACGCCGTGTCAGAGCTGAAGGTGATCGAGGGCATTCTCAAGGCCGCCGGCCACCAGGTCGTGTCGTACGACCACGGCGAGCTCCTGGAAGATCGGGTCGTCGAGGAGCGGCCGGACCTGCTGCTGCTGGACATCGTGATGCCCAAGCGGAACGGCTACGAGGTGCTGCGCGGCCTCCGGCGCGATCCCCGCACCAAGGACACCCCGGTGGTGTTCGTGAGCTCCAAGAACCAGGAGAGCGACCGCCTCTGGGGCCAGCGTCAGGGCGCCGCGGACTACCTGGCCAAGCCGTTCACCGCGGACCAGCTTCTCGGCGTGGTTCGCCAGTTCGTGAAATAGCGCCGATGGCCCAGATGCCCGTGACCCCGGCCATGCCCGCTGCTCCGGATGCCCCTCCGACGCCGCGCGCCTGTCTCTTCGCCCTCGCCGGGGCGCGGTTCGCGGTGGACGTGCGAAGCGCCCGCGAGGTGGTGGTCTTCGACGACATCACCGCGGTTCCCCTCGCCTCCCCGCACCTGGTGGGTGTGGCGAACCTGCGAGGCACCGTGATGCCGATCGTCGACGTCCGCGACATGCTGGGACTGCCGGAATCACGCCCCGCGCGCACCCCCCGCACCCTCGTCGTGCGGGATGGCGCCGTGCAGGCGGCCCTGGTGGTGGACACCGTGCTCGGGCTCGAGCCCTACGAGGACGTGATGGCCCCCGACAGCCCGGCGGCGGCTCGTCTGCGCGGCCCGCGCCCGCTGATGGCCGGCTGGATCCAGTGGGCCGGAGAGACCCTGCCGCTGCTCGACGTCCCGAAGATCCTGGCCGCGCTCCACCCTCCGACCGTAACCGTCCTGCGGGAGGTGTCGGCATGAACCGTAGACGCTTCCTCGGCGGTGCCCTGTCGGCCGGTTTCGCGAGCACGCTCCTCCCGGGCGCCACCCTGCACGCCCAGGCCGGCGAGATCCGGATCGGCATGAGCGCCGCATTCCGCGGCGCGGCGGCCGGACTCGGCAGCGAGCTCTACCGCGGTGCGCAGGCTTATTACAGCGAGATCAACGCGCGGGGCGGTCTCTTCGGACGGGCCATCACGGTCGTCGCGCTCGACGACGGCTACAACCCGGACCCGTGCATCCGCAACACGATCCAGCTCCTGGACCGCGACAAGGTGTTCCTGCTTTCCAACTACGTGGGCACCCCGACGCTCACGCGCGCCCTGCCCGTGATCAAGCAGTACGCCGACCAGGGGGTGGTGCTGGTGGGCAACTTCACGGGCGCCCAGCCCCAGCGCGAGACCCCCTACGTCGATCAGGTCTTCAACGTCCGGGCCTCCTACCGGCAGGAGATGGCGGCGCTGGTGGAGCGCTTCTGGCAGGCGGGGGCCCGGCGCTTCGGGGTCTACTACCAGATCGACGCCTACGGCCGCAGCGGTACCGACGGGGTGGCCCGCGCGCTCGCCGGGCGCAACGCCAAGATCGTGGCGGAAGCCACCTACGTGCGTAACGCGAAGTTCGACGAAGACATGACGATCGCGGTCCAAGCCCTCCGCGAGAGCGGCAGCGACGTCGTGCTCTGCACCGGGGCTTACCAGGGCTGCGCCGCCTTCGTGCGCTCGGCGCGGGACGCGGGCTGGACCGCGCCGATCTCCAACGTCTCCTTCGTGGGGTCGGACGCCATGCTCGGGCTGCTCGTCAAGCACGGCCGCGCGAAGGGCCGCGACTACACCCGCGCCCTGATCAATTCCCAGGTCGTGCCGAGCTACGACGACACCGCCCTGCCGGGCGTGGTCGAGTACCGGGCCCTCATGGACAAGCACAACCCGCAGGTGCCGGAGGCGCTGCGCGACCCCGCCTCCGTGCCGCAGAAGTACAGCTTCATCAGCCTCGAGGGCTACGTGAACGCCCGCGTGATCGTCGAGGCGCTGCGCCGGGCCGGAGCCGCCGCGGGGCGGCCGGCTTTCCGGCAGGGGCTGGAATCGCTCCGCGGCCTCGATCTCGGCATCGGCGCGCCGCTCACCTTCACGGCGGAGCGGCACCAGGGGCTGGACAGCGTCTATTTCACGCGGGTCGAGGGCGACCGGTGGGTGCCGATCGCGGACTGGTCCGCGGCGGTCAAGGCCTGAACATGCGCATGGACGGTCTGAGGCGCGGCTGGAGGAAGCACGCGATGAAAAAGCGGGCGGAGGGCACGGGACCCCACGTCGAGACTGCTCCGGCCCCCGCTTCTCGGGCGGGGTTCGGTCTCCTCGGCAAGATCACCGTCTTCCTCGTGCTGGTCCTGGTACCGGTGGCGATCGTGAGCTGGGTCATCGCCTACCGGTCCCTGCAGGAGAACCTGACCCGCGAGTTCACCGACAAGGGCAGCGCCATCGCCAACAGCCTCGCGAGCTCCGCGGCCGATCTCGTGGTGAACCGCGACGCCTCCACCGTGCAGGCCCAGGTCGACGAGTTCGCCAAGATCTCCGGCGTGGCCTACGTCATGGTCTACGATCCCCAGCGCGCCCTCATCGCCCACACCTTCGCCCCGGTGGTGCCCAAGGGCATCATCGAGAAGAACGTGGTGCCGGGGCAGGCCACCCGGCCGCAGGTCCAGGAGCTCAGCTATGTCGATCCCCGCGGCGGAAGGGAGCGGGAGATCATCGACATCGGGGTGCCCATGCTGGGCGGCCGGCTCGGGACGGTGCGGGTGGGCATGGACAAGTCGATCATCGGCACCGCGGCGGTCGGAGCCGGCAACTTCCTGCTCCTGGTCCTCGGTGGGATCGCGGCGGCGGCGGTGCTCGTGGGCGTGATCTTCGCCCAGCGGATCACGCGGCCGGTCAACGCCCTCATGAGCGTGGCGGAGCGCGTGGGCCGGGGCGACCTCTCCCAGCTGGTGCCGGTCACCTCACGCGACGAGATCGGCCAGATGGCGGTCACCTTCAACGACTCCATCGTGCGGCTCCGCGCGCTCGTCCAGACCGAGACCGACCGCGACGAGGAGCGCCGCAAGCGCGAGGAGCTGCAGCAGAACATCATCAAGTTCCTCGACACGGTGGTGGAGATCGGCAAGGGCGATCTCAGCCGGCGCGGCGAAGTCAGCTGGGACGTGCTCGGCAACGTGGTGGACGCCATCAACCTGATGGTCGAGGAGATCTCCTCGGTCGTCGGCGACGTGCGGCAGGCCGCCCTCCGCGTGGCCTCGGGCTCGCAGGACACCATCCGGATCACCGGCGAGCTCGCGGAGGCGGCCCAGGCCCAGACCCGCGACGCGGTGAGCGTGACCCGCTCGGTGGCGGACGTGACCGTCTCGGTGCGCCAGGTCGCGGACAGCGCGGACCAGAGCGCCAAGGCGGCGCGCCAGGTGCTCCAGGCCGCGAGCAAGGGCGAGGGAGCGGTGCGCAACAGCCTCGCGAGCATGCAGCAGATCCGGGCCGAGGTGCAGACCATCTCCAAGAAGATCAAGTCCCTCGGCGACCGCTCGCTCGAGATCTCCAACATCGTGAACACGATCCAGGACATCGCGGCCCAGACGCACCTGCTCGCGCTGAACGCCTCCATCGAGGCGGCGGGCGCGGGCGAGGCGGGGCTGCGGTTCTCGGTCGTGGCCGACGAGGTCCGGAAGCTGGCGGAGCGTGCCACCCAGGCCACCCGCGACATCGGCACGCTGATCAAGGGCGTGCAGGTCGAGACCCAGGAGGCGGTGGTGGCGATGGAGTCGGGAACCCGGGAGGTGGAATCCGGGTACGAGGTGAGCCTCAAGGCGGAGGAAGCGCTCCAGGAGATCGGGAAGATCTCGCAGACCTCGGCCGAGCTCGCCGCGGAAATCTCCAGCGCGTCGCAGACACAGGTCCGGGGCGCCGAGGCGGCCGCGGGAGCGGTCCAGGCGATCGCGGGCGCGGCGGTGAAGACCGAGGAGGGCGTGCAGCAGAGCCGGAAGAACGTCGAGCAGCTGGCCCGCCTGGCGGAAGAGCTGACCGCCAAGCTGTCCCGCTTCAAGCTGGCGAGCTGACCACATGGCCGATCGCCGCGAGCGCGAGCTGCTGCTGGGCATCTTCCTGATGGAGGCCTGGGATACCGCCGGGGCCATCGAGGAAGGGCTCGACCAGCTCGCCACCGTGGAGGCCCCGACCGAGAACTCCCTCGCGACGCTCGTGGTCTTCGCGCATCGGCTGAAGGGCTCGGCCGGCCTCCACGGGTTCCCCGGCGTCTCGGAGCTGGCCGCCGGCGCGGAACGGCTGCTCGAGGGGGCCCCCGCCGCGTCGGTCGGGGAGCGCGCCCGCGCCGCGGTCTTCCTGGCGGGCCTCGTCGGCCTCCTGAAGGAGGTCTTCGACGGCATCAGCGCGGTTGGGGTGGAGGACTCGGCCCGCATCGCGGAGTTCAAGTCGCGTTATCCCTCGTTCTTCTCGTCCGGGGCCCCCGCGTCCCGCCCGGAGTCGGCGCCGCCGGTGATCGCGCCCGCGGCCACCCCGGTGTCGCCGCTGGTCGCCGACCTGCGGCGGTTCTTTGCCGAGGGCGGGGAGGTGCTGGAGTACTTCCTGCCCGAGGCTACCGAGCATCTCGAGGCCATGACCGGGGCTCTGCTCGCCATCGAGGGGGGCGCGCGCGACGACGAGACGCTCGCGACCGTCTTCCGGGCCGCGCACACGCTCAAGGGCGCGGCGTACACGGTCGGCTGCGCGCCGCTGGGCGATGCCACCCACCAGATCGAGGATCTCCTCGACGCGGTGCGCGAGCACCAGCTCCCCGTCACGCCCGCGGTGACCGAAGCGATGTTCGCGGGAGCCGCCGCGATCAAGCGGGTGCTCCAGTCCGGGGTCGCGGTCTCCGACGAGACCGCGCAGGCTCTGGAGCGGGCGACCCGCGACCTGCGCGCCCTGAGCACGTCGGAGAACCGGCACGAGCACGCGCTGACCGGGCCGGCGGTCGAGGTGTCCGAGCCCGAGGCATCCGAGGCCCCGGACCTCGCGCTTCCCGCGTTCGCGGAGCTACCGGCCTTCGTCCGGCCGGAGTTCCTGGCTCGGCTTGAGGCGCTGCCGCGGCCGGTCCCCCGCGTCGCGAGCGCGCCGACCGGTCCCAGCATCCGGGTGCCCGTGGAGCGGCTCGAAACCCTGATGAACCTGGTGGGCGAGCTGATGATCGCGCGGAGCCGCCTCGACCGACGCCTGGCCCAGCTCGATCAGGTGAGCGAGCTGCTCCTCGCCAGCCGCACGCGCCTGGGCCAGGTCGGCCGCGACTTCGAATTCCGCCGCCAGGCTCCGACGCTGCCCCGCGATGATCGCTCCGAGCGGGACGACGCCGGGGCGATGCGTGACATCTCGGAGCTGTTCGCCGAGCTCGAGTTCGACCGCTACGACGACATCAGCATCCTGGCCCGCAGCGTGACCGAGATGTCCGCCGACGTGGCCGAGGTGCAGAGCCAGCACGCCATCCTGCTGCGCAACATCCGGGAGGACACCGTCCAGATCCAGCGCCTGACCGCGGCCCTCCGCAAGGAGATCACGCGCGCGCGCATGGTGCCCATCGGCCGGCTCTTCGCGCGGGTGGCCCAGCAGGTGCGGGAGGCGGCGCGCGCCACCGGGAAGTCGGTGACCCTCGCGGTGTCCGGCGAGTCGGCGGAAGTGGACAACGGGATCATCGAGCAGATCGCCGACCCGCTGCTGCACCTGATCCAGAACGCGGTCGCTCACGGCATCGAGTCCGCGCCGGATCGCGAGAGCCGCGGCAAGTCCGCTTCCGGTCACGTGACCCTGTCCGCGTCCCAGGAGGGCAGCTTCATCCTGGTGCAGGTGGAGGACGACGGCCGCGGCATCGACACCGGCATGCTGCGCCGGCACGCGGTGGAGCGCGGGTTCCTGCCCGCGGCCGAGGCCGCCGCGATGCCCGAAGGCGACGTCCTGAACCTCATCTTCGTGCCGGGCTTCAGCACCGCGTCCGCGGTGACCCAGACCGCCGGCCGCGGGGTCGGCCTCGACGTGGTGCGGACCAACGTCAGCCGGCTCAACGGCGAGATCCACGTCGAGACCGAGGCCGGCCGCATGACGCGGTTCGTCCTGAAGCTGCCCCTCACGATGGCGATCGCGGACGCCCTGATGGCGCGGTGCGGGCCGGAGACGCTAGCCTTCCCGCTCACCGCGGTGAGCTCGATGCGCTCGGTGGCGCCCCACGAGATCCTGGCCGCGGGCGGGCGGGAGGCGGTGCAGCTCGACGACCGGGTCATCGACCTCGTCCGCCTCGATCGGGCGCTCGGCCTCGTCGGGTCTCCGGCGTCCACCCGGCTGCCGGTGGTGGTGATGCGGGGCGGCGGCAAGCCCTTCGGAGTGGTGGTGGACGAGCTCCTCGGCAAGGAGGAGATCGTGATCAAGAGCCTGGGCCCGCTCGTCGATGGGGTCGGGCCGTTCTCGGGCGCCACGATCTCGGGTGAGGGCCGCGTGATCCTGCTCCTCGATCCCACCCTCCTGCGCGAGGCGGCGTCGCGGAAGCTGGCGACGCCCGTCCGTGAGCCGGCGGGCGCGTCGCTCGACGCCGCGGACCGCCGGCCGGCCGTCATGCTCGTGGACGATTCGATCAGCATCCGGAAGTTCGTGGGCCAGATGCTGGAGAAGGCCGGGTTCCGCGTGCTCACCGCGATCGACGGCCAGGACGCGCTCGAGCAGCTCGTGGAGCAAACCGTGGACGTGGTGGTCACCGACCTCGAGATGCCGCGGCTCAATGGCTACGCGCTGATCGAGGACCTGCGCCGGCGGTCGACGACCCGCGAGGTGCCGGTGATCGTGATGACCACGCGGGCCGGCGAGAAGCACGTCGGTCTGGCCCGGCGCCTGGGCGTGCGCCACTACATCACGAAGCCGGTGGACGAGCGGAGCTTCGTGCGGACGGTCGAATCGGTTGCGGCGGGGGAGCGGGCGCTGGAAGGCGCCGGCTCCGCGCGCGCCGGGAGCCTGGTGGACTAGGCGATGTCCGACGCCAAGGTGCTCGTGGTGGACGCCAACCAGGACAGCCGGGTCGCCCTGGCCCACGCCCTCGCGGAAGCCGGCTACGAGGCGGCGGTCGCGACGAGCGGCTCGTTCGCGCTGACCATGCTCGAGTGGGAGCAGCCCGACCTCATCGTGAGCTACGCCAAGGTGCAGGACATGGACGGTTACGAGCTCTTCACGATGGTCCGGCGCGATCCCGCGACGAAGGACACGCCGTTCCTGCTCCTGGCCGGGCGTGACCGGCCCATCGCGCTGGCCGCCACCGAGGCCGGCGTGGACATGACGATCACCGGAGACTTCACCCTGGTCACCGTGATGTCGCGCATCAAGGAGCTGCTCGGCGACGAGCCCCCCGCCGCTCCGGTGCGACGTCCGGAGCCGCCCGCCGTGGCCAAGGCCCCGGCGAAGATGCCCCCGCGCCCGCCCGCCGCGCCTGCCGTCGCGGCGCCGGCCGCCAAGAGCGTGGCCGAGCCCGGACGCAGCAGCTTCCAGGGCTCGCTCGGGGTGATGGACCTGACCGAGCTCACGCAGGTCATCTCGCTCGGGGTCAAGACCGGCGAGCTCGTGCTGTCCCTCTCCGGGGGCGAGGGGAGTATCCTCTTCGACGCCGGACGGGTCATCCATGCCGAGTTCTCCGGGAAGACCGGGGAACCCGCATTCGCGGCCATGGTGGGCGCCTCCCAGCGGGAGGGTGAGGCGCGCTTCTGCTTCAACCGCGCCGAGCGCGAGGCGCTCGCCGGACGGCCGCGCACCATCTCGCGCACGGTGGAGCAGCTGCTCCTGAGCGTGGCGCAGGCGATCGATGAGGGAACCCAGGGAGCCGACGGTCGCCGGGAGGCCGCCGCTTCCCGTGGAACGCGGCGGGACGGATAGATCATGCCCAAGGTGCTGGTGGTGGACGACAGCCTGAGCGTCCGCAAGGTCGTGCAGCGGGCGCTGGAGTCGAAGCGGATCGAGGTGCTGTCGGCCGCCTCGGGAAGCGAGGCGCTGGAGCAGATCGGGCGCGAGACGCCGGATCTCATCGTCTGCGACGTGATCATGCCGGACATGGACGGGTACCAGATCTGCGACTTCGTCAAGAAGCATCCGACGCTCGGCCACACGCCGGTCCTGCTGATCTCCGGCATCGTCAACGGTACCGTGCTCGAGCGCGCCGCCAAGGTCCGTTCCGACGACGTGATGCGGAAGCCGTTCGCGGCCGACGAGCTCCTGCATCGCATCGAGAGCCTGCTGCCGGTGGCGAGCCGCGCCGCCGCGGCCGCTCCGGTTGCGGGGCCCGCTCCCGCCGCGGCGCCGGCCCCGATCCCGGCGGCCGTCGTCCCGGCGCCGACCGCGGTGCCGGGGCGGCCCGCTCCGCAGCCCGGGCGCCCGGCGCCCGTGGTGGCCGAGCCGGTCGCGGTCGTCGCGCCCGCTCCCGCCCCCGGTCCCGATCTCAAGACGCTGCTCGCCGGGGTCGCCGAGCTGGCCGGCGTGTCCCTGACCGCCCTGATCGATCGCGAGGGAGCCCTGATGGAGGTCGCGGGCGGGCATCTTCCCGAAGCTGAGCTCGCCGGCGCTCTGGCCGCCTGTCTCGTCGAGGCGACGGACGGGGTCGGTCGGGCCTTGACCCAGGGGCGTCTCCAGAGCCTGATCCTCGAATACGACGCGGGTGTCGTGCTGCTCAATGCCGTTGGCGCGGGCGCCATGCTCGCGGTGGTGCTTGGTGATTCGGCGGTGCTCGGCAAGGTGCGATACCACGTGAAGAAAGCGCTCCCGGACCTGGTCCGGGCCGTGTGAGGCCTTCCTCCATGAGAACGTCCTACCATTCCGTGTCCAGCGCCCGGCGGCTCTCGTCGTGGCTGCTGGCCCTGCTGGGGCTGGCCGCGTATGTTGGTCTCGTCTACGCCCTGATCCTCGTGCCGCTTCAGTTCGAGGTGCCGTTGCCGAAGTGGGCCATCGCCGGCATCCCGCCGGTGACGTACGGTCTGCTGGTCTGGCTTTGGGTTCGACGCCCGTCCATCGTCCGCTGGCTCGTGGGTACCGCGGTCCTGAGCGGTATCCACGTCCTGCTGAGCATGTCGCGGGAGCCGCTGAGCGCGCTGCTCGATCCGGCCCTCGCGGGGCGCGCGCTGCCCTGGATATTGCCGCCGCCCCTGCCGGAGCTCATCGGCGTGATGTTGCTCCTGGTCCCGCTCCGCGACGTGCTCCGGGCGCCCGCCCGTCTTCCCCGCGAGCGGAGCGCCGCGCGGCCGGCGGCCAGTCCGCGGGCCCGCATGGCGGTGCCCCCGCGCGTGCAGGCCGCCCCCGCGCTCGAGGGGAGCGGCGCCTTGAGCGATGCCCTGCTCTCGCGAGATGAGCTGGCTCCCGAGCCCCTCGTGACGGCCGCTCCGGTGATGCCGGTGGCGCCGCCGACGCCCGAGCCGGAAGCGGACGAGGAGCCCCGCCGGCGTCGTATCGCGCTCGCGAAGCGCCGGCGCGAAGCCCGGCCGGCCCGCCCGCCCGGCCGATCGGAAGTCGTCCTGCGGATCGCGCTCGACCGCGTGATGGACCAGTTCCCTCCTGGGACGTTCCTTGCCCCGGAGGACGAGGTGGCGGCGAGCCTCGCCGACCCCGGCTTCCTGCGGATCTCGGGGGAACTCGTGGTCACCCAGCTCTCGGAAGGGATCGCGCGGGTGGCGTGGAGCGACATCGCCGATCAGTTCCCGGCCCGCCTGGTGGGGCTGAGCAAGGCCCAGATCACCGAACACCTGGGAGACGGCCTGAGACTTCCCCTCGACGAGGTGATCAGCCAGCTCCCGCAGGAGCTGTTCGCCGCGGACCGGCCGGAGGCCGAGATTCACGGGCTCCACCGGATCCCGGTGCCGTTTCATCCGATCGAGGAGTCCGAGGTGGTGGGCAGGCCGTCGACGATGGCCCAGCCGGCTCCGGAGATCGCGCCGGCGCCGGAGATCATGCCGGTGCGCGAGATCAGGTCCACGTCGCCCGTGGAAGCGCCGGTCCCCGTGGCGCCACCGGCTCCGGTGGCCGCGCCCGTGGAGCATCCGGATCCGGTCGCGATCGAGCCGCCGACGCCCGTCGTGGTCGAGCCGGTGCGTGAGCGTCAGGCGGTCGATGTCCCGCCCGCCGCTCCGGAGACCGACGAGCCCACCGTGCGCATCTCCTTCGGCCGCGTGGCGGCGGAGCTTCCCGCGGAGGCGTTCCACGCGCCGCTGGATCAGGTGGCCGAGCGGATGCGCGAGCCCGGCGCGCTGCTGATCCCGCGGTCGATCGTGCTGCCGCAGCTCGCGGAGGGCTTGATCCGCGTGGGCTGGGACGTGGTCGCCCCGCAGTTCCCGCGCGCCGAGCTGGCCGTGTCCGACGCGCAGATGATGGAGCGCTTGCCGAATGGCATTCGGCTGCCGCTCGACGAGATCGTCCGACAGGTCCCGCTGGATCTGTTCGCGGCCCTCGGGCCCGCGGCCGATGTCCGCGGCCTCGAGTACTTCCCGGCTCCCTTTCAGCCGCTCCTGTCGGATCCGGCCCCCGAGGCCCCGGCGCAGTCACCGGTGGAGCCGGCAATGGAGCCCGCGCCGACCATCGTGACCGTTCCCGAAGCCGCGGCCGTGGTCGTCGAGGAGCCGCGCGAGGCCGTCCTCGAGCCGGTGCCGGCTCTCGTCCCGCGCGCGGAGCTCCCGCCGCCGGTGGCGGAGGAACTGATGGCCGACCACGGGCCGGATCCGATCGAGGAGATCCCGGTCGTCCCGATGGTCGAGACGGAGGGACCTCTCGATCTCGACCCGCCGGTGGCGGTCGACGAGCCGGAGCCGGTCGTGGCCGCTCTGCGCCCGGCGATCCCGCCGGCCCACGAGCCGCCGGCCCAGCCCGAGTTCTCCTGGGCGGAGCCCGCGCCGCCGGTCCGGGCCACTCCGGCCTGGCCGGATCCGACACCGTCCGCGCCGAGCCCCTCCGTGCTCGTCCCCGCGCCCGCGGAGGCGGCGGAGGCGCGGCGCATCGTCGCGCTGCTGGCGCCGATCGCCGCATTCGACGTGAGTGTGCAGGCGGTCGAGGGCGTCACCGTCTTCGCGATGGCCTCGCCCACGGTGGCGCACGAGACCGCGGTTGCGGCGGCGGGCCTCGCGCTGCCCCTGTTCACGGATCGCCGTCCGCCGTGGCCGGTGGATCAGATCACGCTGCGCGGGCCCGAGACGGCCGTCGTGCTGACGCCGCTCGGGGGCCCGGGCGACCGCGGGCCCGTCCTCGCGGCGGCGGCGCCCCGCGGAGGGGCGCTCGCGCTGCTCGAGATCCTCTGCCGGCGCGCCGCGGAC
>DATFUK010000137.1:0-6465 GCA_035260865.1 Candidatus Methylomirabilota bacterium
GGGCCGATTATAGCATCGGCCAATGCTTCGCAGAATGCGGCGGAGGGAGGCGCGGTCCCGCTACAGTGCTCCGCTCGAGTCGAGCCGCGGCTTGAGCGGTAGGCGCGTCTCGTGGCAGCCGTACGCGTGCGGCGTCAGCTCGATCACGGTGTGCAGCGGAATGGGGAGGTACGGGCAGCGTTCACGCGAAACGCCCTGAAAATATGCGTAGAGTGCGCGCAGCACTGCGTTGTGGGCGATCACCAGCACCGGCTTGCGGGTTCGCTCGAGCTCGATGATCATTGGATCGAGGCGCAGGATGATGTCCTGGTACGACTCACCGCGCGGATAGCGGTAGGTGAACTTGTCGCGCTTGCGCGCTGCGTACTCCTCGGGCAGATGCTCCTGGATCTGCGCGTAGCTCATGCCGTCGCAGATGCCGGCGTCGATCTCGTCGAGCGCGCGCCACGCCCAGGCCGAGCGGCCGAGCGGGGCCGCGGTCTGTATCGCGCGCCGGAGGGCGCTCGTCCAGATCACCACGCCGCTGCGATCCGGATCGCGCCGATCGAGGAACTCGGTGAGCGACTGAGCGTAGCGGGCGCCGTCGGGCGTCAAGTCGGGATCCCCCCCGAGCAAACCGGCGGCGTTGTACACACTCTCGCCGTGGCGGGTGAGCCAGATCGGCCGCGCGGTCAGGTGCAGGTTCATCAAGAAGAACACGAGGCGCCCGGCCAGGTAACCGTCGACGTTGCTCACGGTGACGCCCCGGCCGGCGCCGGTGACGCGCAGATAGGCGCCCTCGTCGTCTCCGAGGGGCTGGTACACGCGCTGGTAGTGCGCGATGCGCGCGCGGAAATCGATCACCGCCTCTTCGGGATCGGTGTCCGCGTAGTCGGGCGACGATAGCTTGGTGCTGCGGATGTTGGCCTCGATGATGGTCGGGTCGTCACAGCGGATCTCGATGAACAACACCTGGAAGCCGGCGCGCTCGCCACGCGCCCGCACCATCGCGCGGCGCGCGCGGGTGGTATTGGTGGCGTCGTAGATCGCGACCTGCCCCTCGTCGGTGAGCCACACCACCATGTCCTCGAGCGCGGCCATGGCCGCCGCGCGGCGCGCCTCTTCGCCGTGTGGGTTGTCGGGATCGAAGAAGCTGTGCGGAAGCTGGGCGCCGACCCTCGCGCGCCGGTACTCTCCGACGTTGAAGACACCGGTGCGGTAGCCGAGCCACGATAGGTAGCGCTCGATGCGGCGCGCGGTATAGCTCTTTCCGCGCGCCGGCAGCCCGACCATCACTACCGCGAGCTTGGAGCTGTCAGGGGCGATCTGCACGGTAACCGAACTTCGCCGGGATCAACAGGTTGGCTCCCCGAGCAGGACTCGAACCTGCAACCCTCCGGTTAACAGCCGGATGCTCTACCATTGAGCTATCGGGGAATCAGGGAGGGACTCGTCGGTTCAGTTTTATCACACGCCCCGACCGTCGCCAAGCCTCCCTACCCCATCTCGCGCCGCCCCTCCATGGCCTTGGACAGCGTCACCTCGTCCGCGTACTCGAGGTCGCCGCCCACCGGCAGCCCGCGGGCGATGCGGGTGATCCGCATGCCGAACGGCTTGAGCAGCTTGGCGAGGTAGATCGCGGTGGCCTCCCCCTCCACGCTCGGGTTGGTGGCGAGGATCACTTCCTCGACCCGATCGTTCTCCAGCCGGACCAGCAGCTCCCGCACCCGCAGATCCTCGGGCCCGATGCCGTCGAGCGGCGACAGCGCGCCCAGCAACACGTGGTAGCGGCCCCGGAACTCGCCGGTGCGCTCGATCGCGAGCAGGTCGTTGGGCTCCTCCACCACGCAGAGAGTCCGCTGGTCGCGCTGGGGATCCTCGCAGATGCGGCAGGGATCCAGCTCGGTGACGTTGAAGCAGATCGAGCAGTGGACGATGAGCTGCTTGAGCTGGGTCAGCGCCTCGCCGAGCGCGGCGACCTCGGGGGCCGGGCGCTTGAGGAGGAAGAAGGTGAGCCGCTGGGCCGTCTTGGGCCCGATGCCGGGGAGGCGCTGGAGGGCGTCGATGAGCCGCGCCACCGGCTCCGGGTAGTAGGCCATTACATTCCTATCCTGGGCCAAGACCGGGGATCTTGAGCCCGGCCGTGATCTTGCTCATCTCGCCCTGCACCATCTCCTTCGACTTGCGCAGCGCCTCGTTGCTGGCCGCGAGCACAAGATCCTCGAGCATCTGCGCGTCCTCGGGGTTGATGACCTCGCGGTCGATCTTGATCGAGACGATCTCCTGCTTGCCGTTCGCCACCACCGTGACCATGCCCCCGCCCGCGGTGGCCTCCACCGTCTTCTTGGCCGCCTCCGCCTGCAGCTGCTCCATCTGGGCCTGGAGCTTCTGCGCCTCCTTCATGATGTTGCCGAAGCCTTTCACCGTGACTCTCCTTCCTCCGGGCTGCGCGGCCGCACCGCGACCACCTCGCCCTGGAATGCGCTCAGCGCGGCCTGCACCGCCGGGTGGTTCCGGGCTCCCCCGGCCCCGCTCGCCGCGCCGCCATTGGCATCGAGCTCGAATCGCCGCGCCGACGCCACGTGGCGCTGGACGGCCTCGTTGATCAACTCCTTGCTGCTGCGATCGTTCAGCATCTCCCGGTGGAACCCGCTGGCCTGGAGCGCCAGCGTGAGCACGCCGTTCTCCACGCGCACCGGGGTGGCGTGCTGGAGCACCGAGCCCAGCACCGCCTTGCGCTTCATGACCTCGGTGACGACCCGCTCCCACGCGGCTTCTAACCCTGCGGGTGCTGGGAGCCCGGCGGGCGCGGGCAGCGCGGGCTCGGTGGCCTCCATGTCGGCGGCGGCCGCCTCGATGAGAGGCTCCACGTCGACCGGCCGGCCGCTGCTGCCGGAGACCGCGGGCGCCGGCGATGCGGGGGGCGGCGGGATCGTCGGAGCCGGCCGGCGCGGCGGCGGGGGCGCCGCGGGCGCCGGGCGCGCATCGAGCAGCGTTTCCTGCACGACCACTGGACGACCCGGCGCGCTCGCCGCGGCGGGTGGCATCTGGCGCAGCCGCGTCTCCGCCTCCTCGAGCTTGCCGATCAGCGTCTCGATGGCCTGCGGCTGCGGGCGGCGGGTCGCGCGCACCGCCGCGATCTCGAGCTCGACCCGCGGGTGCGGCGAGCGGCGCATCTCGGTGTCCGCGTCGAGGAACGCGCGGAGCACGTAGATGAGCTCGTCGGCCGACACCGGCTCCGCGACCGCCCGGAGCTCGGCCGCCTCGGCGGGGGTCAGGTCCACGAAGGGCGCGCCCGGGGCGACCTTGGTCACGAGCAGGCGGCGGGTCATCTCGACCGCCTCGCGGCAGAGTGTGCCCAGATCCTCGCCCGCGGTCGCCGCGCGATCCACCGCCTCGAGCGCGGCGGCGCCGTCACCCGCGAGCAGGGCGCCCACGAAGCCCCGCACGTGCACGGGCGAGGACGAGCCGAGCAGCCGGGCCACGCCCGCCTCGTCGAGCTTGCCCTCGCCGTAGGCGATCGCGGTGTCGAGCAGCGAGAGCGCGTCGCGCAGGCTGCCCTCGGCGGCGCGGATGAGGAGCGGGAGCGCGCCCGGCTCGAAGGGCACGCGCTCCTCCTCGAGGATGCGGGTCAGGCTCGCGGTCAGGAGCTCGGGCGGGATCGGGCGGAAGTCGAAGCGCTGGCAACGCGAGAGCACGGTGGCCGGGATCTTCTTGGGATCGGTGGTGGCGAGAATGAAGACCACGTGCGCGGGCGGCTCCTCGAGCGTCTTGAGGAAGGCGTTGAAGGCCGCTCCGGAGAGCATGTGGACCTCGTCCACGATGTAGACCTTGAAGCGGCCGCGCGCGGGGGAGTACTTCACGTTCTCGCGCAACGTCCGGATGTCGTCCACGCTCGTGTTGGACGCCGCGTCGATCTCCATCACGTCCACCGGCGCCCCCGAGGCGAAGTCGAGGCAGGACGGGCACGCCCCGCAGGCCTCGGTGCCGGTGCGCGCGGTGCACGCCAGCGCCTTGGCCAGGAGGCGCGCGGTGGTGGTCTTGCCGACGCCTCGCGGGCCGGTGAACAGATACGCGTGGGCCACGCGGCCGGAGGCCAGCGCGTTGCGCAGCGTGCGCGTGACCGGATCCTGCCCGACGACCGCGTCGAAGACCTGCGGCCGCCACTTCCGCGCCAGGACCTGATAAGTCAAAGACCGTGCACCCTCAATCGAACCGACCATACCGCGATCGCCGCACGAAACCTGCTCCGGTCAGGTACTCCCACGGCACACGAGAGGGGCGCCTTACCGTTGCTCCCTTCCGGGCCTGGCGGGGTTCGACGCATCCCGTTGCGTGGGGCCCAACCTTCAACGCCGTCCCGTACGGCTCATTCGACACGACCGGCCCTCGAGAGGGAATTCAACCCCGCTATAGCGGATTGCGGGTTACAGGGCACCGCTACCTCCCCGTCTAGCACGGCCAAGCTGTGAGGAAAAATGGCGGAGGGGGTGGGATTCGAACCCACGGTACAGTTGCCCGTACACGGCATTTCCAGTGCCGCACCTTCGGCCACTCGGCCACCCCTCCGCGCCTCTCCGGCACCTCTTCCTGAAGGTGCGAATTTGGCGGAGGGGAGAGGATTTGAACCCCCGAGGGACTTGCGCCCCTATCCGATTTCGAGTCGGACGCCTTCAACCGGGCTCGGCCACCCCTCCGCGTAACACTATCAGTATCTTGCACGCCGCCGCCGCGAGCAAGCTCCGCGTCCGGCGCCGACAAGTCCTAGTCCTGTCCAAGTTCCACTCGATCCGGCGCCCGCACGAGACGCTCGACGGCCGCGCGCGGATGATCGGGAGCGAGGTGGGCGTACCGCTGAACCATCGCCAAGCTCTGCCTCCCGCCGAGCTGCTGGACCGTGCGCAAGTCTACCCCAGCCATGACCAGCCGGGAGGCGAAAGTGTGCCGGTGAACCCACACCTGAGCCGGCCACGCTCTTGCTCTTTGGTGCGACGGCAGCGGGCCTCGGGCAAGCTTCGGGCGATGCCGGATGGTGTACCATCCGCACCAGGGTCAGGACCATCAGGACGCTAGCGTGGGCCCGGGCGTCATTCCTCAGTGCTGGCGCAGCGGTATGCCTGGCGGGCTGCATAACTGGCGCACCCATCCCGCCGACCTACACCCAGGATGAGCTCAAGATGATCTGCGAGCGCAACCGTGGCTCATGGTACGGGGACGACTTGGTGGGTGGCTTCTGCGAGCGTCGGTGAGGTCGCTCCGCACGGTGTCTCTCACCCGCTAGTGTAGAGAGAGAAGAGCCCGAAGGGGCAGCCTCAAGAGGGCGGCTCATCCCCTTCGGGCGTGATGCCGGGCGCGTCGGCTGACGCCCGGTGACTAGTTAGCTTACATCGTCCGCTTAGCGCCAGTCGCCGTGGTGACGATGGTGATTATGCCCACCCCAACCGGGGCCGACAGGTATAGGCACGATGCAAGCTTGAGTTCCGACGGTAACAGCCAGAAGCAGCAACACGATCCTCAGATAGTGCATAGCGCACCTCCTTAGAGAATCGAACGTGTGTGTGCCAGGAGTGAAGCGTTCGCCAGATTAGCAACCACGGACACGGCTCCTACGGGCAGACCCACTGCCCTGGCACCCACTGTTGGACGTAGGTATAGCGGCCCCACGCATCTACATAGGGCTGATTGACCGAGTACCCCGGTTGCCAGGCGCAGGCCGGTGGCGCGTAGTACGCGTAGTACGGAGACGGGTAGAACCCGAACCCAATAAACGGCCCGTGCGCGAACCGCTCGTGCCCACGGAACCGCTCGTGGCCGCCGCCACGAATCTCGTGCCTCCCATCATGACCGTTATCCCGCGCTGCCCAGGCAGGGAGAGGCACAACCGCCAGAGCCAGAATCGCCATTGCCAGAATCAGCTTACGGACCATGGAAGCACCTCCTCAATGCCGCTTCCTTCTACCGGCTTTGACGGGGCCACCGATCGATTAATGCGCCGAGCGCGACTGGGGACAGTCAGGGCAGTCACTCTTACCCGGTAACAACACCCCGCCTTCGGGTCCCGCGGTTTCCGTATCGGCTTGATATCTCGGCACTTGCACCACGGCACCGAGATTGCCCTTCGGTAGGCGGCCGTTTGGCCGATTCTGTATTCCCCGTCCTACAAGCGAGGGCGTAACCATGGCGAAAATGTTCAAGTGCGATGACGTGGTGCCCGGGCGCAAGATCATCGTTGAAGGACGAGATGAGCTTGAAGTCGTGGCGAAGGAAGCGGAGTACGTGGCGTTCTGCTGTCCGCGGTCAGAGCGGACGTGGCGGACCGAGTCGAACTCAGCTATTGACTGAGCACTACTCAATCACCTGATCCGCGCGCTGCAGGAGCGACGGCGGGATCGTCAACCCGAGGGCCTTCGCGGTCTTGAGGTTGATGACCAGCTCGAACTTAGTCGGCTGTTCGATGGGGAGATCGGCGGGCTTCGCACCCTTGAG
>DATFUK010000138.1:0-20942 GCA_035260865.1 Candidatus Methylomirabilota bacterium
TCCTCGCGATACTTGGCCACGGTGCGACGCGCGATGGTGAGGCCCTGCCCCTGGAGGGACTGGGCGATCTCCTGGTCGGAGAGGGGCTTGCCGCCGTCCTCGCCCGCCACCATGTCGCGGATGGTCTTCTTGACCGAGACCGAGGAGACCATCGAGCCGTTCTCGGAGGCGATGCCGCTGTGGAAGAAGAACTTGAGCTCGAAGAGGCCCTGCGGGGTCTGGACGTACTTGTTGGTGGTCACCCGGCTGATGGTGGACTCGTGCATGCTGATGTCGTCGCCCACGTCGCGCAGGGCGAGCGGCCGCAGGTGGGTCAGGCCCTTGTCGAGGAAGTCGCGCTGGAAGTTCACCAGGCTCTGGGCGACCTTCCGGAGGGTGCGCTGCCGCTGCTCCACGCTCTTGATCAGCCACACCGCCGAGCGCAGCTTCTGCTCGACATACTGCTTGGCCTCGTCCCCCGACCGCCGCAGCAGCGAGCGATAGAGCGAGTTGACCCGCAGGCGCGGGATGCCTTCCTCGTTGAGGATGACCACGTAGTCGTCGCCCACCTTCTGGATGGTCACGTCCGGCACCACGTAGCGGGAGTCGTTGACCGAGAACCGCCGCCCCGGCTTGGGCTCGAGGCCCTGGATCTCCTCGATCGACTCCATCACCCGCTCGAGCGGCAGCTTCAGCGCCCGGGCGATCTCCGGGTAGCGCCGCCGCTCCAGGTCCTCGAAGTGGCGCTCCACGATCTCCACCGAGACCGGGTCGGGCTCCGCGTCCGCGGTGAGCTGGAGCAGCAGGCACTCCTGCACGCTCCGCGCGGCCACCCCCGGCGGGTCGAAGGCGTGGATGAGCTTCAACGCGGCCTCCACCGCCTCGGGGCTCGCCCCCATGCCCGACGCGATCTCGCCCACGTCGGCCCGCAGGTAGCCGTCCTCGTCGAGGTTCCCGATGATCGCCTCGCCGATGCGCTGGACGTCCTTGTCGTCGGTACCGAGCCGCAGCTGCTCCATCAGGTGCTCGCCCAGCGACGCGTCGCTGCGGCCGAGGTTCTCGAAGGGCAGCTCGTCCCGCTCCTCCATCGACACCGGGGTCCGCTCGTCGCCGTGGTCGTCGAAGACCGCGGACGAGAGATCGAAGGGGAGGTCGTCGGCCTTCTCGCTGTCGACCGAGGACGTCTCCTTCGAGGGCGTATCGAGGGCCGCGGTGGTCTCCGCGGTCGGGGCGGCCTCCGGGGTGGTGCTGGAGGCGGAGGCGTCCGGGTTCTCCTGGTTCTCCGCGTTCTCGACCGGCACCTCCTCGAGGAGCGGATTCTCCTCGAGCTCCTTGCGCACCACCTGCTCGAGCTCGAGAGTGGAGAGCTGGAGGAGCTGGATCGCCTGCTGCAGCAGCGGGGTCATGACGACCCGCTGGCTCATCCGCTGGACGAGCTTCATAGCGAGAACTTCTCGCCCAGGTAGATCTCCCGGGCCTTCGAGTTGTTGGCCAGCTCGGTCGCGGTGCCGGAGGCGAGGATCCGCCCGTCGTAGAGGATGTAGGCGCGGTCGGTGATGGCGAGCGTCTCCCGGACGTTGTGGTCGGTGATCAGCACGCCGATGCCGCGCTCCTTCAGCCGGGCCACGATCTCCTGGATGTCGCCGATCGCGATCGGATCGATGCCGGTGAACGGCTCGTCGAGCAGCAGGTAGCGGGGGCTGGTCACGAGCGCCCGCGTGATCTCGAGCCGCCGCCGCTCGCCCCCGGACAGGGTGTAGGCCTTGTGCTGGGCGAGGCGGGTCAGGTCGAGCTCGGCGAGCAGCTCGGCGAGGCGCGTCATCCGCTCCTGGTGGGAGAGGTCGAGGGTCTCCAGGATCGCGAGCAGGTTCTCCTCGACGGTGAGCTTGCGGAACACCGAGGACTCCTGCGGCAGGTAGCCCATGCCGAGCCGGCAGCGCTTGTACATCGGCAGCTCGGTGACGTCCTGGCCCTCGAGGAAGATGCGCCCGCCGTCGGGCCGCAGCAGGCCCACGATCATGTAGAACGACGTGGTCTTGCCCGCCCCGTTGGGCCCGAGCAGCCCGACCACCTCGCCGGGGTGGATGTCGAGGCTCACGCGGTTCACCACCACGCGGCTGCGAAACCGCTTGCGCAGGCCCTGGGCGATCAGACCTTCCACGAAGACCTCATGAGCACTGGCCCGCCGGGACCTTCGGGCGGGCCGCCTCGTCCTGGTTCTTGGGGAAGAAGACCCCCTTCACGCGGCCGCCCTCCACCACGCTGCGGTCCTCCGCGAGGAAGATCGTGATCCGCTCGCCGGTCACCACGTTGTCGTCGCGCCACACCCGCGCGTCGCCGATGAGGACGACGCGCTGCTCGTCGTCGTAGTACTCGGCGCGCTTCGCGGTGCCGGTGCGGCAGTCCTTGGTGATGATCCGCACGTTGCCGGTCGAGACGGTGCGCACGACGCGATTGCCCTTGTCGTCGAGGTAGACCTCCATGCGGTCCGCGTACTGCGTGGAGCCGTTCTGGCTGGCCACCACGTTGCCGGTGAAGACGGCGAGCCCTTCCTTCTGCAGGTTCTCGAGCTGGTCCGCGTCCACCGTGACCGGGCCGTTGCGCCCCTCCGGGCTCCCGCCCGGGGCGGTGGGCGACGGGGCGGCCGCGGCCGGCCGCGCGGGCCGGGACCGGGCGGGCGCCGGCTGGGCCCACGCCGCGGTGGACAGCGTCGCCGCCGACCACATCACGACAACTCCCAGGGCAACGACCCGGCTCATTGACGACCGGATGCGACCGGCTCGCCGGACGCGCCGCGCGTGAAGGTGGCCCGGACGCGCCCCTTGATGCTGGTGGCCTCCTCGGCGACGCGCGACTCGAAGCCGGTGCCGCGCACGACGGTGCCCGATCGGTAGATGATCACCGGCTCGGTCGTCCACGCGCGCTGGGCCTCGGCGTCCCAGCGCAGCCGCTCCGTCTCGAGTCGCAGGCCGTCGCTGGAGACGAGCACCACGTTGCCGCGCAGCTCCACGTCCTTGGTCTCCTGGTTCAGGTCGCCCTCGTCGCCGGTGACCGTCCACGAGCGCGCGCTGGTGGCGCTCTTGGCCGTCTGGTCCACCTTGATCGTCACCTTCTTCATCGACGTCGTGTTCCGCTCCTCGAAGGTCTCGGAGTATTCCGCGTCGAGCTGCCATCGGGAGCCGTCCCGATCTGTTTCCTGAAGGCGCACCTGCTTGAGCCGGTAGTCCGCGGTCGTGGCGGCGGGCTCGGTGGTAATCGCCCGAGGCGTCCGGGCCCGATGAACGAGCACACCCACCACCACCGATAGGAATACCACGACGAGCGACAGAATAATGAGTGGGGCCTTCCTCATAGCAATCTCCATGCCACGCTAACACAGTCTTTACAGCCGTGGCAAATCAAGAAGGCGCCGCTCAGCCCTCTGAGCGCGGCGGCCAAGCGCGACGGGCCTTTAGGAGCATCTCGACCGCCTCCCGGACCGCGCCGTCGCCACCCCGCCGACGCGCCACCCAGTGCGCCGCGCGCTTGACCTCGGCCACCGCATTGGCGGGCGCCAGGGCCAGCCCGGCGTGGGCCATCGCGGGCAGATCCGGCAGGTCGTCCCCCATCATCGCAACCTCGCCACGGGCCACGCCGAGTCGCTCGCGGAGCGCGTCGAGGACCCCCGCCTTGTCGGCCACGCCCTGGTGCACCTCGCCCACCCCGAGCTCGGCCATGCGCCGGGTCACCGCGGCGGAGGCGCGCGAGGAGAGGATCGCGATCTGCAGGCCCGCCCGGCGCGCGGCCACCATGGCGAGCCCGTCGTGCACGTGGAAGCGCTTGGTCTCCTCGCCGGAGGCGGACAACACCAGGCCGCCGTCGGTGAGGACACCGTCCACGTCGAGGACGAGGAGGCGGATGCGGGAAGCGCGGGGAGCGGCCCTCACACGATCTTGGCGCGCAGGATGTCGTGGAGGTGGATCACGCCGGCGGGCCGCCCCGCCTCGTCCACGATCACGAGGCTGGTGATGCGACCCTCCATCATCGCGAGGGCCTTCGCGGCGAGCTGGTCGGCTCCGATGACCTTGGGCCGCGCGGTCATGCACTCCGCGGCCCGGCGCTCGAGCAGCGCGGCCCCGTGGGCGAGCTGCTGGCGCCGCAGGTCACCGTCGGTCACCACCCCGACGAGCCGCCCGGCCGCGTCCACCACCGTGGTCATCCCGAACCCCTTGCCACTCATCTCCTCGATGGCTTCCTTCATGGTGGCCTGCTCGGAGACCCGCGGCATCGCCTCGCCGGTGTGCATGAGGTCGCTCACCTTGAAGAGCGACTTCCAGCCCAGGCTCCCCCGCGGATGCAGCGCCGCGTAGTCGTCCGGCCCGAGCCCGCGCAGGTCGAGCAGCGCCATCGCGAGCGCGTCGCCCATGGCCAGCGCGGCGGTCGTGCTCGAGGTGGGCGCGAGCTTGATGGGACACGCCTCCTCGGCCACGCCGACGTCCAGCACGATGTCGGCCTGGAGCGCGAGAGCGGACGTCGCCCCGCCGGTGAGCAGGACCAGCGGGATGCCGAGCCGCTTGAGCGCGGGCAGCACCGCGAGCACCTCGTCGGTCTCGCCCGAGTTCGACAGGGCCAGCACCACGTCCTCGCGAGCCACCATGCCGAGGTCGCCGTGCACCCCCTCGGCGGGATGGAGGAAGTAAGCCGGGGTGCCGGTGCTCGCGAGGGTCGCCGCGATCTTGCGCCCGATGAGGCCCGACTTGCCCATCCCGGTGACGATGACTCGCCCGCGGCAGTCGTGCAGGGTCTTCACCGCGGCCACGAACCGGTCGTCGAGGCGCGGGCACAGCGCGAGCACGCTCTCCGCCTCGAGGCGCAGCACGCGCTCCGCGAGCGTCAGGATCCGCGCGCGGTCCATCAGGCGCGGCCCGGACCGGCCGCGATCGCGTGGATCTCGTCGAGCAGCCGCGGCAGATCGTCGAGACGCAGCATGTTGGGCCCGTCGGAGAGCGGGCGGCCGTCCTCGAGCGTGCGGTCCGGATCCTCGTGCATCTCCATGAAGAGGGCGTCCACCCCCACCGCCACCGCCGCGCGCGCGAGGGCCTGCACGTACTGGCGCTCGCCCCCCGAGCGATCCCCCTGCCCGCCCGGGAGCTGCACCGCGTGGGTCGCGTCGAAGACGACCGGATAGCCGAAGGCCCGCATGATCGGCAGCCCGCGGAAATCGACGATCAAATTGTTATAGCCGAAACTCGTGCCGCGCTCCGTCAGCAGGAGGTCCTCGGTGCCGGACGCCCGCACCTTCTCCACCACGTTGATCATGTCGCGCGGGGCCACGAATTGCCCCTTCTTGACGTTCACCGGCCGGCCGCTCCTCGCACAGGCCACGATGAGGTCGGTCTGGCGGCAGAGGAAGGCGGGCACCTGCAGCACGTCGAGCACCTGGGCCGCCGGCGCGACCTCGGAGACGTCGTGCACGTCGGACAGCACCGCGAGGCCGGTCTCGTCCTTGACCTTCTGGAGGATGCGCAGCCCCTCGGTCAGGCCGGGCCCGCGGTAGGCGTTGATCGAGGAGCGGTTCGCCTTGTCGTAGGACGACTTGTAGATGAACGGCACCCGCGCGTCCGCGGTCACCCGCTGCAGGCGCTCCGCGACCATCAGCGCGTGCTTCTCGTTCTCGATCGCGCAGGGGCCCCCGATCAGGGCCAGCGGCGCGCCGCCCCCGATGACGACCGAGCCGATCCGGACCGCGCGCGTCCGGGTCATGCGCCCCCCTGGTGGTCGAGCGCGGCCTTGATGAACGCGGCGAAGAGCGGATGCGGCTCCCACGGGCGCGAGCGGAACTCGGGATGGAACTGCCCCGCCACGAACCACGGGTGGTCGGGCAGCTCGATGATCTCCACCAGCTGCTTCTCGGCCCAGAGCCCGGAGATGCGCAGCCCGTTCTTCTCGAGCCGGGCGAGGTAGTCGTTGTTGACCTCGTAGCGGTGCCGGTGGCGCTCCTCGATCAGCCCCTGCCCGTAGGCCCGCGAGGCCGCGGTGCCCTCGCTCAGCAGCACCGGGTAGAGCCCGAGCCGCATGGTGCCGCCCTTGTCCTGGACGTGGCGCTGCTCGGGCAGGAGGTCGATCACGTTGTGGCCGGTGGTGGGATTGAACTCGGTGGAGTTGGCCCCCTCGAGCCCGCACACGTGGCGCGCGTACTCGATGACCGCGCACTGCATGCCGAGGCAGATGCCGAAGTAGGGCACGCGCTGCTCGCGCGCGTACCGGATGGCCTGGATCTTTCCCTCGATGCCCCGGTCCCCGAAGCCGCCGGGCACCAGGATGCCGTCGAGCCCGGCCACGTGGCCGGCCAGCCCCTCGCGCTCGATGCGCTCGGCGTCCACCCACACCACCTCGACCGCCGCCTCGTGGGCGATGCCCCCGTGGGCGAGCGCCTCGTAGAGGCTCTTGTAGGAGTCCTTCACCTCGATGTACTTGCCCACCACCCCGACCCGGCAGCGGCGGCGGGGCGCCTTGATCCGGCGCACGATCTCTTCCCAGCGCGAGAGATCGATCGGCCGGGACGGCAGGTCCAGCAGCTTGATGATGGACTCGTCGAGGCCCTGGTCGTGGAAGGCGATCGGCACCTCGTAGATCGTGTCCACGTCGCGCGCCGCGATGACCGCCTCTTCCTCGACGTCGCAGAAGAGCGCGATCTTGGACTTGATCGACGGGGTGAGCGGATGGTCCTTGGCGGTCCGGCACAGGAGCACGTCGGGTTGGATACCGATGGCCCGCAGCTCCTTGACCGAGTGCTGGGTCGCCTTGGTCTTGAGCTCCTGGGCGGCCTGGATGAACGGCACCAGCGTGAGGTGGACGTAGATGACGTTGTCCTTGCCCACGTCCTTCTTGAACTGGCGGACCGCCTCCAGGAACGGGAGGCCCTCGATGTCGCCGACGGTGCCCCCGATCTCGATGATCACCACGTCGACGCCCGCGGCCACCTTGCGGATCGACGCCTTGATCTGGTCGGTGATGTGCGGGATGACCTGGACGGTGCGGCCCAGGTAGTCCCCCCGGCGCTCCTTCTCGATCACGGTCCCGTAGACCTTCCCGGTGGTGACGTTGTTGTCGCGCGTCATCCGGGCCGAGGTGAAGCGCTCGTAGTGGCCGAGATCCAGGTCGGTCTCGCCGCCGTCGTCGGTGACGTAGACCTCGCCGTGCTGGTACGGACTCATGGTCCCCGCATCCACGTTGATGTAGGGATCCATCTTCTGCAGCGTGACCCGGAAACCGCGCGCCTCGAGCAAGGATCCGATCGATGCCGCGGCCAGCCCCTTGCCCAGGGAGGACACGACGCCGCCCGTCACGAAGATGAATCTGGTCGTCACCTCACGCCTCCTTTCCCGATGTGAGCCATTCTTTCACGAGTTCCCGCTCCTCGGCCACCGAGCCCGCCCCGCCGTCGAGCCGGTGCCGTCGCAGCATGCCGAGCGCCGCGCCCACGCGCGGCCCGCCCGGCACCCCGATCGCGAGCAGATCGCGGCCGGTGAGCCGCGGCCGCACCGCGCGCCCCTGGGCGAGGTACCACTGGATCCGGCGGCGCGCCCGCGGCCCGCCGCGGAGCCAGGCCGCGAGCGCGGCCGCCGCCGGCGCCGCCTCGAGCTGCTCCCCCACCGCGCTCGGCCGCAATCGCGCCGCCTCGAGCCGCCGGGCCAGCGGCGCAGCCACGGCCACCGCTTCGAGCCGCGCACGGGGCTCGCCGCCGAGCGCGAGCCGGTCGAGGCTCCGCTCGATCACCTCCGCGGGCCGGCCGAGCATCAGCGCGAGCTGGGTGAGCTCGGCCGGGTCCACCGCCACGCCCGCCGACCGGGCCCAGTGCGCGAGCCGCTCGGCATCCGCCAGGTGCCGTCCCGAGGTCCCATCGAGATTCCAGAGACTTGGGGCCTTCCATCTCACGAGTCGCTCGAAGATGAGCCGGGCTCGCGGCTCGGCCGCCGCCAGCTCGATCTCGCGCCACAGGCGCTGACCCGACAGCGCGACATATCGGGGCTGCTCCACCGCCAGCCGGATGGCCGCCAGGGTCCCCGCGTCCGGCCGGAGCCCGAGACGGCCGGCGTAGCGCGCGGCCCGGAACACCCGGGTGGGGTCCTCCACGAACGAGAGCGGGTGAAGCGCCCTCAATCGGCGGCGCCGGACGTCCGCCTGACCTCCGAGCGGATCGAGCAGGCGGCCGAAACGATCGGGCGACAGGGCCAGCGCCATCGCGTTCACCGAGAAGTCGCGACGGCGCAGGTCCTCGAGGAGCGGCGCCGGGTCGACCTCGGGCAGCGCCCCGGCCGTCGGATAGTGCTCACGCCGAGCCGAGGCCACGTCCACCCGGCCGAGCGCGACGCCGTCGAGCCCGGCGCCCGCCGGCGCGCGGCCGCCCTCGATGGACGCGGTGCCGAAGCTCCGGTGCACGAGCACGGTGCCGCCGATCTCCTCGGCGAGCCGCCGCGCGAAGGCGACGCCGTCACCCTCGACGACGAGGTCCACGTCGGGGGGCACGGCGCCCGCGAGCAGGTCACGCACGAAGCCGCCCACCGCGTAGGCCGGCGCGCCCAGCCCTTCGCCGATCTTGCCGGCCGCGCGCAGGAGCCAGCCCCTCGCGTCGCCCAGTGATCTTGCTTCACCCGGCTGCTCCAGCCGCGCGAGGAGGGAGAATTCGGGCGGCGATACCTCGACGCGATCGCGGTCCACCGCGCCGATCACGCGGGAGCCCCGACGCACGAGGATCAGCGAGGCACCCGCCCGCAGGTGCCGCCGCGCCTCGACCTCGGAGGCGCCCGCGGCCACGCTCGGCAGGTCGCGCCAGGCCACGTCGACCACCGGCCGCCGGTCGAGGCCCCACGCGGCCGCCCGCGCCAGCTCCGACACGCGGGCCGCGCGCCCCGCCCCGAGGGCGATCACCGTCGCGCCCGCCGCCCGCGCGCGGGCCAGCGCCCGCGCCACCGTGACCGCGGGCGCGCATCCCAGCACGCGGGAGTCCATGAGCGCCGCGACGCCGGGCTCCACCTGCGGATACGCGTGGCCGGGCTTCGCCATCTCAGCCGGCTCGCTCGAGGCCGTGCGCGCGCGCGACCCGGCCCACCCGCGCCGCCCGCGGGTGGAACTTCCGGTACATGTCGTGGACGACGCTCGACGGCAGGTGCGTGTAGATCTGCGTGGTCGAGATGTCCACGTGGCCGAGCATGGCCTGCACCGAGCGCAGATCGGCGCCGCGCTCGAGCAGGTGGCTCGCGAAGGAGTGGCGGAGGGTGTGCGGCGAGACCGCGGCGCGGAGGCCCGCGCGCCGCGCGGCGCGCCGGATCAAGCCCCAGAGCGCCTGGCGCGACATGGCCCCGCCCGAGCGATTGAGGAAGAGCGCCGGGCACTCACGGCGCACCTGGCGCGGCCGGATCGTCGTGAGGTACCGGCGCACCCAGTCGAGCGCCCGCGCGCCCGCGGGCACGAGGCGCTGACGGTCCCCCTTCCCGATCACGATGACGTAGCCCGCCTTGAAGTTCACGTCCTCGATCCGCAGCCCGAGGACCTCGGAGGCGCGGAGCCCGGAGGCGTAGAGCAATTCCAGCAGCGCGCGATCCCGCAGCCCGTCCGGGCGCGTCGCGTCGGGCGCCTCGACGAGGGCGGCCGCGTCCGCCATGGACAGGGTGCGGGGCAGCCGCCGGGCCGGGCGCGGGCTGTCCAGGTGCTGGGTCGGATCGCCCGGCACGCGCCCGGCCTCGAGGAGGAAGCGGTAGAGGCCGCGCACCGCCGAGAGATGCCGGGCGATGCTACGGCCGCCGAGACCCCGCCGGCGGAGACCGCCCAGGTAGCGCGAGAGGTCGGTGACACTCACGTCACCGATCGCGCGGCCCTCGCGCGTGAGGAAGCTCTCGAATCCCTTGAGGTCCCGGCGGTACGCGGCGAGCGTGTTGAGCGCGGCGCCCCGCTCGATCTGGAGACCGGCGAGGTACTCGTCGATCAGCGTCGCGGCTTCGGAGACGACTCCCGCGGTCTCCCTCTCCGCGGACGCTCCGAGCCGGGCGCGCACGGGTCACATCCGGAGTGGCAGGCCCAAGAAACGACGGCCCCGGTATTGGCCGCTGTATCGGATCCAGGCCAGGACCGGGGCGTTTCCTGCGAGTGGGTGCATGAGCGAGTCTATCACCGGGGCCGGCGGCTGGGCAAGGTTCACCGGCGCGCGTGCAGCATGCCGAGGAGCGCGCGCAGCTCCGGGGCGCGGATCGCCGCCGCCATCGCCACGAACACCGCCACCCCGCCGACCATCGCCAGCAGCATCCGCGCGAGACCGAGCACGACCGGCTCCGGCACCACCGGCAGGAACCCCTCCACCCACGCGCACCAGAGCGCGAGCGCCGCGGTCGCCACCACCGTGCGGCCCAGCGAGCCCCAGATCTCCGCGCCGCGTGGCCCGCCCAGCCGGCGATGGAGCAGCCAGCAGAGCCCGATCACGTTGATGTAGGACGACAGCGACGAGGCGAGCGCGAGCCCGATGTGGCGCAGCGGCCACATCAGGATCAGGGCCAGCAGCACGTTCACCGCCACCGACACGAACCCCACGATCACCGGCGTCCGCGTGTCGCCGAGCGCATAGAACGTCTGGGCCGCGATCCGGGTGGCCGAGAACGCGGGCAGCCCCACCGCGTAGCCGGCCAGGGCCTGGGCGGTGAGCGCGGCGTCGGCGGCGGTGAACTCGCCGCGCTGGAAGAGCACCTGGACGATGGGCCCGCCCAGCAGGAGGAGTCCCACCGTCGCGGGCACCGCCACGAAGGCGGAGAGCCGCAGTGCGAACTCCAGCGTGGAGCGTAGCGCCGGGAGCTCCCGGCGCGCGGCCTGGGCCGACATGCTGGGCAGCGTGGCGGTGGCGAGCGCGATGCCGAACACCCCCAGCGGGAATTCCATCACCCGGTCCGCATAGTACAGGTACGAGACGGTGCCGGTGGGCAGCAGGGAGGCCAGCAGGGTGTTCACGACCACCGTGATCTGCACCGCAGCCAGGGCGAACACCGCCGGCCAGAGGCGCCGCGCGATGCGCACCACCGCGGGATGCCGCCACTCGAGCGAGGGCCGGAGGGGCACCCCGATCCGCCGCAGCTCCGGGAGCTGGACGAGGAGCTGGCCGAGGCCACCCACCAGCACCCCGATCGCCAGCGCCATGATCGGGGTGGTGAGCCGGGACGCGAGCCCCACGACCGCCAGGATCATCGCGAGGTTCAGGACGGCGGGCCCGATCGCCGCGGTGAAGAACCGATGGTGGGCGTTGAGCGCGCCCATCGCGAGGGCGGCCAGTCCCACGAACACGAGGTACGGGAACAGCGCGCGGGTGAGGCTCACCGCGAGGGCCAGCAGCGCGGGATCGGCGCGCCAGCCCGGCGCCATGACCGTCACCACGAGCGGCGCGATCAGGGAGCCGAGGCCCGCGACCACGCTGAGCACCACGATGGCCGCGCCGGTCACCGCGCGCGCGAGGCGCCCGAAGGCCTCGGGCCCCTCGCGGGTCAGAGTCTCCGTGAAGACCGGGACGACCGCGGTGGACAGCGCGCCCTCGGCCAGGAGCCGGCGCAGGAGGTTGGGGATCCGGAAGGCCACGAAGAACGCGTCGGTGAGGGGACCGGCCCCGAAGGCCCGCGCCACCACCATGTCGCGCACGTAGCCGAGCACCCGGCTCGCGAGCGTGGCGAGCCCGATCGAGCCCACCGCGCTCACCACGCCGCGCTGGACGTGCTCCTGGGAGTCGGACGCGTCGCTCACCGGCGGGACGAACTCCTTGACACGTCGCGGTGCCGACGGTAGGCTCGTGTGTCGCTCACGCCGCACCCCAGAACAGGAGAAGGATCTTGGCGAATACTCCCTCCGCGAAGAAGCGGATCCGGCAGAACGAGAAGCGCCGGCTGCGCAACCGCGCGGTCCGGAGCGCGGTGCGCGGCAACGTGAAGAGCGCCCGCGAGGCCCTGGCTGGCAAGGCCGCGGACTCCGCGACCGTGGTGCACGAGGCCATCCGGGCCATCGATCGCGCGGTCACGAAGGGCATCATGCACCGCAACACCGCCGCCCGCCGCAAGTCCGCGCTCGCCCGCAAGCTCAACGTCCCGGCCTGACCGGCCGGGGCGCGCGCCGCTCCGCCAGCTCCCGCAGGCTCGCGATCGCCGCGTCGCGCACCATCTCCCCGCCCCGCTCCCCGTAGAGGCTGCCGCACGAGATGTAGCTCGGCGTCCGGAAGTGGTCGGCGGACAGCAGGTAGCCCTGGTAGGCATTGGACACCCCGGCGACCAGGGTTGGCGTGAAGCTCGCCCGCCCCGCGCTCTTGATCGCCTGGCCGAGGCGGGTGTCCGGCTCGCCCGGAATCGCGACCCACGCCCCCCGTCCGATCGCGACCGCCCAGACCTCGGCGGACGGCGGGAGCGCCGCGCGCAGGCCCAGCCGCGTGCCGCGGGGAATCCACCGCCCCAGGCAGTTGCGCAGCTCGAGCCCGGGCGCGGGCAGCACCGCGGTGACCGCGACGGCGGCCAGGCGCTGATCGGAGTCGGCCGCGATCCGCGGCCAGAGGGCGACCACCGCGGCGGCCAGGGCCTTGCCGCCGGCCGCCACGCCGCCCCAGCCGCGCTGGCGCGGGCTCACGTCGCCGACCGCGCCGTTGACGAAGAGCGCGGGCACCCCGAGCTGCTCCTCGATGCGCGCCCCCGCGTCGCCCATGACGTCGCCGGAGAGCTGGAAGTTCTCGCGCCCGAGCGCGGTCCCGTGGATGGCGTAGTTCCACATCACCGCCACCGGGCGCCGGTCGGTCCCCATCACCTTGAGCACGCCCAGCTCGTCGTCGACCGGCTCGTGCACGCGACTGTCGGTGAGGCCCGGCACCTCGCTCCGCCCGGTGCCGACGGTGGCGGGGCGCTTCCGGCGCTCGGCCTGGCGCGCCGCCTCCTCCATCGCGGAGTAGATGCGACCGCGGACGCGCGGCGATTCACGGTCGAGCGCGAGCAGCCCGAAGAGGTTCGACCGGGCGAAGGCGCCGGGACCCGAGTGGGTGTGGGAGGCGGCCACGATCAGCGCCGCGTAACGCAGGCCGAGCTGATCGAGCCGGCGGCGCAGATCCGCGACGAGGGTGGGGTCCATCCCGACCAGGTCCACTCCCAGGAAGAGCAGCCGCACGCCGCCCGCCTCGAGCACCAGGGCCCGCACCTTGATCGGATCGTGGACGCCGGTCGCGGGACGGAACCAGAACGTATCGGGGTAGCGGCCGAGGAGATCCGGGATCCAAGCGCGGCGCGGGAACCCGCCGTAGCCGCCGAGCGGCGTGTCCGCGGGCAACTCGACGGTCACTCCCGCCGCGCCGGCGAGGAGGCGGGGCGCGGGCGCCGCCGCGGCCGACCCCGTTTCGGCCCCCGATCCCAGCAGCAGCGCGGCGCCGACGAGGGCGCGCAGCGCCCCCGCCATCAGACCGCGCACAGATCGGCGACGAGCAGCGACAGCTCGGGACGCGCGGTCCCGCCCAGCTTGAGGCGGCGCTCGACGTCCCAGCAGCGCGCGAGCTGCCGGGCCGCCGCGGCGACGGACACCGTCCGCGCCCGATCCAGCAGCGCGGTGGCCGCGGCGGGCGGCCGCCGCAGGCTCCGGGCGATCTCGTCGGGCGCGCGACCGGCCCGTAGCGCGTCGGCCGCCTGCCAGGTCGCGCGGGCCTCGCGGGTCAGCATGCCGAGCACCGCGAGGGGCTCTTCTCCCGCGTTGAGCAGCGACTCGAGCAGGGCCAGCGCGGCGGCCGCGTCGCGCGCCGACAGGGCGCGGGTGAGATCGAACACGTGGCGCAGCCGGTGCTCGCCCACCACCGCGCGGATCTCGGTCACCGTGACGCGGTGGTTCTCCGGCCCGCCCGCGAGCGCGGCCTTCTCCACCTCGCCCACCAGGCGCGTGAGATCGTCGCCCGAGAGCTCCACGAGGAGGGTGGCCGCGTCGTCGCGCAGCTCGTAGCCCACCGCCTGGGCGTGGGCGCGGAGCCACGTCGCGAGCGCGCGGCCAGCCAGCGCGGGGGCCGGCACCACCGCGGCGGCGGGCAGCGCGCGCAGCAGCCAGTGCGCGCCGTCCAGCAGCGAGTCGGCCAGGAGCACGAGCACGGTGGACGGGTTCGGCGCCTTCGCGTAGGCCGCGAGCGCCTCGCCGGACTTCGCGCTGAGCCCGTCCGCGCCGCGCGCCACCACGAGCCGGCGGTCGCCCAGCCACGGCAGGGTCAGGGCCGCCTGCACGATCCCCTCCGCGCCCGCCGCGCGCGCGTCGAGGGTCTCCCGCGCGAGGGAGAGCTCGGTCTGCCCGGGAAAGAGCGCGCGGGTGAGCCGCGCCACCGCGTCATCGAGGAGAAAGGGCTCGGGCCCGTGCAGCAGGGTGACCGGCCCCACCTGCCCCGCGTCCGCGGCCCGGACGAACCCCGCGTAGTCCACCGCTACGCCTGGGCGGGCACTAGAATCGATCCAGCGCGAGGTTGACGACCTTCCGCCCGATCTCGGTCGCGGCCTGCTGGACCGCTCCCTGCCCGCGGGCGACCGTGTCCGACACCGAGCCTTCGACCTGGAAGTCCGACGTCTCCTGCAGCCCTTCCTGGCGCCAGAGCATCGCGCTCCGCTTCGCGTCGCGGAACTCGACGTTCAGGGTGAGCCGCAGCCGGTAGGCGCGCACGATCGCGCTCCGGTCGAAGGCCAGGCCCTCGAGGGCATAGCCCACCACCTCGCCCTCGAGAATGGCGTCGGCCTCCGCGAGCGGCACCACCCGCACCCGGCCGCCGCTGGAGAAGGCGTTGACCACCCCCGAGGTGATCGCGCTCTCCACCCCCGGCTCGAGGGTGCGGTTCTTGAAGATCGGCACCGCCACCGTCTTGATGTGATCGGGCAGGTTGCCGCGCGTGCCGTAGCCGCAGCCGGCGAGCAGGACCGAGGCGAGGCCCAGCCCCAGGATCCGCCGGACGCCGCGCCCGGGATCAGCCACGGGTCACGATGTTGACGAGCCGGCCGGGCACCACGACCACCTTGGCGACCTGGCGGCCGTCGAGCCACGGGAGCACCTTCCCGTCGGCGAGGGCCATCTCCCGGATCTCCGCCTCCTGGGCCCCCACCGTCGCGGTGAGGCGGCCCCGCACGCGCCCGTCCACCTGGACCACGATCTCCACCTCGTCGCGCGTGAGCGCGGCCGGATCCGCGACGGGCCACGCGCGCTTGAAGAGGCTCTCGCGATGGCCGAGGGCGGCCCACAGCTCCTCGGTGATGTGGGGCGAGACCGGGCCGAGCAGGAGCAGCATGGTCTCCACCGCCTCCCGCAGCAGCGCGCTCCGCGCCTGGCGCGCCATCCCGTCCAGCGACGCGCGCTCGAAGTCGTGGAGCGCGTTCACCAGCTCCATGACCGCGCTGATCGCGGTGTTGAAGTGGAAGTCGTGCTCGATGTCGTGGGTCACCTTCTGGATCGTCTCGTGGATCACGCGCCGAAACGCCCGGACCTTGTATTCGCTCGGCTCGCCTTCGGCGGCGCCTCGCCCTGCCACTGCCCCATTCAGCTCGTCCAGGTGTGTCTGGACGAAGCGCCAGATGCGGTTCAGGAAGCGCGAGGCTCCCTCGACGCCGCGGTCGTTCCAGTCGAGGTCCTTCTCGGGCGGAGCCGCGAACAGCGAGAAGAGCCGCGCGGTGTCCGCCCCGTAGCGCCGGATCAGGTCGTCGGGGTCCACCACGTTGCCCTTGGACTTCGACATCTTGGCGCCGTCCTTGATGACCATGCCCTGCGAGAGCAGGGCCAGGAAGGGCTCGTCCACCTTCAGCATGCCGAGGTCCCGCAGGGCCTTGGTGTAGAAGCGCGCGTAGAGGAGGTGCAGCACCGCGTGCTCGACCCCGCCGATGTACTGATCCACCGGCATCCAGTAGGCGGCCGCGTCCGGCTCGAACATGCCGCGATCGTAGGTCGGCGAGCAGTAGCGGAGGAAGTACCAGGACGATTCCACGAAGGTGTCCATGGTGTCGGTATCCCGCCGGGCCTTGCCCCCGCACTTGGGACAGACCGCGTTGACGAAGCTGGCCACCTCCGCGAGCGGCGAGCCGCCCTTGCCGCTGATCTGCACGTCGCGCGGCAGCACCACCGGCAGGTTCTCCTCGCGCTCCGGCACCATGCCGTCCTTCTCGCAGTAGAGCACCGGGATCGGCGCGCCCCAGTAGCGCTGCCGGCTGATGCCCCAGTCCCGGAGACGGAAGTTGACCTTGGCCTGGCCGAGCTTCTGGGCGACGAGCCAGTCGATCGCCTTGCGCTTGGCCGCCTCGATCGAGAGGCCGTCCAGGAAGCCGGAGTTGATCTTCACCCCGTCGCCGGTGTAGGCCTGATCCTCCGGCCAGCCCTCCGGCCGCTTCACGGTCGCGATGATCGGCAGCTCGTGCGCCTTGGCGAAGTCCCAGTCGCGCTCGTCCTCGCCCGGCACCGCCATGATCGCGCCGGTGCCGTAGCCCATCAGTACGTAGTCGGCGAGGAAGAGCGGGATCTCCTGCCCGGTGAATGGGTTGACCGCCCGCGCGCGCAGGCGCATCCCGCGCTTCGGCCGGTCGGTGGCGAGGCGCTCGATCTCGGTCTCGCGCGCGACCTCGGCGCGGAAGACGTCGATGCGACCGCGCTCCTCCGCGTCCATCGCGAGGCGGTCCACCAGGGGATGCTCGGGGGCCAGCACCGCGTAGGTCATGCCGAAGGAGGTGTCGGGGCGCGTGGTGAAGATCGGGATCCGGAGATCCGCCCGCCCCGCCACCGGCAGCGCGAACTCGGCGCCCTCGCTGCGGCCGATCCAGTTGCGCTGCATGGTCAGCACCCGCTCGGGCCAGCCGGGCAGCCGGTCGCACCAGTCGAGCAGCTCCTGGGCGTACTCGGTGATCTTGAAGAACCAGCCGTCGATCTCGCGGATCGTCACCTCGGAATCGCAGCGCCAGCAGCGGCCCGCCTCGACCTGCTCGTTGGCCAGCACGGTCTGGCAGGACGGGCACCAGTTCACCCGCGACCGGCGCCGGTAGGCGAGGCCGCGCTCGAGCATCCGGATGAAGACGAGCTGCTCCCACTTGTAGTAGGCGGGATCGCAGGTCGCCACCTCGCGGTCCCAGTCGTAGGAGATGCCCATGCGCTTGAGCTGCGTGCGCATGTTGTCGATGTTCTCGTAGGTCCACACCGCGGGGTGCACCCCGTTGTCGATGGCCGCGTTCTCCGCGGGCAGCCCGAAGGCGTCCCAGCCCATCGGGTGGAGCACGTTGAAGCCCCGCATCCATTTGTAGCGGGCCAGGAGATCGCCGATGGCGTAGACCCGCACGTGACCCATGTGGATGCGGCCCGACGGGTACGGAAACATCTCGAGGCAGTAGTACTTGGGCCGGCCGGGCTCCTCGGTCACCTTGAACTGCTTGCGGTCCGCCCAGACCTTCTGCCACCTGGCCTCGACCTCGGGGAAGGGGTAGCGGTCTTGACGCTCGTCGAGGGCCATATTGGCGCTGATTTTTACACGCTTAGGCGGGAGGCGCAAGAAACGGCTCCCGGGGGCTTGGAGCGGCCCCCGGGAGTGAGGACCAGCCCTACTTCTTCTTCAGGGTGAGATTGATCGCCTTGGCGGCCTCGTCGGCCTTCGCCACGGACTCGGCGTGCTTGCCGGCGTCGTGGAGCACCTTGGCCTCGGCGGCCAGGGCCATCGCCTTCTTGGATGCGTCGTCAGTCTTGCCCGCCGTCGCGTCCTGGACCTGCTTGATCAGGAGCGGGCACTGGTTGGCCAGCACCGGCGAGGCGGCCAGCGCGACGATCGCGAGGGCCATCATGAGCATCTTCATGCGCGTCACCCCCTTTCGGTGTAGTCCTAGCACGCTAACCTCCCTGGCTCCCCGAAGGTTCCCCCGCGGGAGCCGGGTGAAAGAAATCATAGATCCGTTGCGCCAGCTTCGGGGTGATTTTCGGCACCGACGCCAGGTCGGCCACCGAGGCCGCCCGGACCCCCTTCGCCGAGCCCAGGGTCTTGAGCAGGCTCGTGCGCAGGGTCGGCCCCACGCCCGGGATCTGGTCGAGGACGGAGGCGATGGCCCGGCGCTGGCGCAGCTTGCGGTGGTAGGTGATCGCGAAGCGGTGCGCCTCGTCGCGGATCTTCTGCAGCGCCTGCAGCGCGGGCGAGCCCAGGTCGAGCACCAGCGGCTGGAGGCGATCCGGGGTGTAGACCTCCTCGGCGCGCTTGGCGAGCGCGGCGAGCGGGATGTAGTCGAGGCCCAGATCCTCGAGCGCCTTCATCCCCGCGCCGAGCTGGCCGCGGCCGCCGTCGAGCAGAATGAGATCGGGCAGCACCCCCTCGCTCTCGAGCGCGCGCCCGTAGCGGCGGGTCAGCACCTCCTGCATCGAGGCGAAGTCGTCGGTGCCGACCACGGTGCGGATCTTGAAACGCTTGTAGTCGTCCTTCTTCATGTCGCCGTCCTGCCACACCACCATCGAGGCGACGGTCTCGGTGCCCTGGTGGGTCGAGATGTCGAAGCACTCGATGCGGTGCGGCGGCCCGGGCAGCGCGAGGGAGCGCTCGAGGTCCTCGAGCACGACCTGCTGTCGGCTGCCGCGCGCGAGCAGGTGCGTCTGCAGCGCGAGCGCCGCGTTCTCCTCGGCCATCGCCACCAGGTCGCGCTTCCGCCCCCGCTGGGGAGCGAGCAGCTCGACGCGCCCCCCGCGCCGTTGGACCAGCCACTCCCCGGTCAGGTCGACCTCGGGGGGGGTCTCCGAGAGGAGGATCTCGGGGGGCGGCACCACGTTCTTGGCGTAGAACTGGCGGAGGAACGCGGAGAGGATCTCCCCGTCGCTCTCGCCGGCCACCCGCTCGAAGAAGAACGACTCGCGCCCGAGCAGCCGCCCCTTGCGCACGAAGAAGAGCTGCACGCACGCCTCCGAGCCCTGGCGGACCACCCCCACCACGTCCTGGTCCTCCTCCTCGATGGAGATCATCTGCTGGCGCTCCCTCACCGTGTTGAGGGCCTGGATGCGATCGCGCAGGGCGGCGGCCCGCTCGAACTTCGTCTCCTCGGCCGCGGTCTCCATCTCCCGCGTGAGCTGGGCCGCGAGGTCGTCGTTCTTGCCCTCGAGGAAGCGCTCGACGTCCTTCACGGTCCGGGCGTAGCCCTCCGCGGTCTCCCACCCCGTGCAGGGAGCGTTGCAGCGGTGGATGAAGTACTGCAGGCACGGGCGCGAGAGCGTCCCGTCGATCCTGATCCGGCACGTGCGCAGGGGAAACAGCTGCCGCACCAATCGTAGCGTCTCCCGCATCGCGGTGGCCGGGTAGAAGGGGCCGAAGTAGGTCGCGCCGTCCTTCTGCACCCGCCGGGCCACCACCAGGCGCGGGAACTCCTCGTTGGTGGTCAGCTTGAGGAACGGATAGTGCTTGTCGTCCCGCAGGATGATGTTGTAGCGGGGCCGGTGCTTCTTGACCAGGGTGGACTCGAGGATCATCGCCTCGAGCTCGTTGGCGGTGACGATGTACTCGAGGTCGCGGATGTGCCCGACCAGCGCGTCGGTCTTGGGATCCCGCGCGCGCGACTCCTGGAAGTAGGACCGCACCCGGCTCCGGAGCGACGCGGCCTTGCCGATGTAGATGATCTGCGCCTTGGCGTCCTTGTAGAGGTAGACGCCGGGTCGGTCGGGCACCTGGCCGATCTTCTCCTCGAGGGTCATTCTGCTGACGTCCCTGACTTCACTTTTGAATGCGCTCGGCTCGCCTTCGGCTGCGCCTCGCTTTCCCTGACTTCATTATTTGAATGCGCTCGGCTCGCCTTCGGCTGCGCCTCGCCAATCATTGCCGGAGCAGGGTCACCACGAGCAGGACCAGGGCCAGCGCCGCCGGCACCAGCACCGTCCACGTCAGGGCCCGCTGCACGTGGCCGAGCATGACCGGGGCGGGCCGGCCCGGCCGGGGCGGGTTCAGGAACGCGATGACCTTCGTGAGCACGAAGAGAACCACCGCGGCCAGGCCGAAGACGATGAGCGCCCACTTGAAGACCATCCGCTCAGACGCCCAGGTCGACCTTCCGGAGGGCCTTGATGCGGTCCCGCAGCTCGGCCGCGCGCTCGAAGTCGAGCCGCCGCGCCGCGTCCTTCATGGATCCCTCGAGCTCCTTCACGTGCGCCGCGAGGGCGGCCGGGCTCTCCCACTGGGTCTGGGGGGCGCGCTCCACCTCCACCGTGTAGTAGTCGCGCTCGGGCACCGACTGCAGCAGGTCCCGGATCGAGCGGCGCACCGACTCCGGGGTGATCCCGTGGACGCGGTTGTACTCGCCCTGCACCACGCGCCGCCGCTCGGTCTCGGCGAGGGCCGCCTTCATCGAGCCGGTCACGGTGTCCGCGTACATGATCACCTCGCCGTTGACGTGGCGCGCCGCACGGCCCGAGGTCTGGATCAGCGACGTGGCGGAGCGCAGGTAGCCTTCCTTGTCCGCGTCCAGGATCGCGACCAGCGAGACCTCGGGCAGGTCGAGCCCTTCCCGCAGCAGGTTGATCCCGATGAGGCCGTCGAACTTGCCGAGGCGCAGGTCGCGGATGAGGGCGACCCGCTCGAGGGTGTCGATGTCGGAGTGCAGGTAGCGGACGCGGAGGCCGTTCTGCTGGTAGTACTCGGTGAGGTCCTCGGCCATACGCTTGGTGAGCGTGGTGATGAGCACCCGCTCGTCCCGCTCCGCGCGGGCCCGCACCTCGCCCATGAGATCGTCCACCTGCGAGGAGGCGGGCCGCACCGTGATGTTGGGGTCCATGAGGCCGGTCGGGCGGATGATCTGCTCGGCCACCGGCCCGCCCGCGAGCGCGCTCCCCGGCTCCCCGCGCTCGAGCCCCGCGACCTGCAGCTCGTAGGGGCCCGGGGTCGCGGAGACGTAGAGGGTCTGGGGGACGAGGCGGACGAACTCGGCGAAGGTGAGCGGCCGGTTGTCGAAGGCCGAGGGCAGCCGGAAGCCGTACTCGACCAG
>DATFUK010000139.1:0-2362 GCA_035260865.1 Candidatus Methylomirabilota bacterium
TGCTCGACCGCTCGCGGCGCCCGCTGGTGCCCACCGAGCAGGGCCAGGCCTTCTACGATGCCTGCCGCGCCCTGCTCCAGGGCTTCGAGAAGGCGCGCGCCGACCTAGCCGCCGCGCGCGAGCGCGTGGAAGGCACGGTGCGGGTCGCCGCGATCTACTCGGTGGGGCTCCACGACATGAGCCGCCACATGCAGCCCTTCATGTCGGACTACCCGCAGGCGCGGGTGCTGCTCGAGTGTCTGCATCCCCACAAGGTGGTGGAGGCGGTGCTCAACGACGAGGCGGACCTCGGCATCCTGTCGTATCCCGCCGCCACGCGCGCGCTGACCGTCCTGCCGCTGCGCGACGAGCCCATGGTGCTGGTCGCGCACCCGGCCCATCGTCTGGCCCGCCGACGCTCGGTGGCCCCCGGGGACCTGCAGGGCGAGAAGTTCGTGGCCTTCGATCGTGACCTCGCGGTGCGCAAGGCCATCGACCGCGCCCTCAAGCAGCACGACGTCACGGTCGAGGTGGTGATGGAGTTCGACAACGTCGAGACGATCAAGCAGGCGATCGGTATCAACGCGGGCGTGAGCATCCTGCCGCGGCCCACCGTGCACAACGAGTTCGGGATGCGCACGCTCGCGGTGACCCCGCTCGCGCTGCCCGGGCTGGTGCGGCCGGTCGGGATCATCCATCGCCGCGGCCGGCGGCTCACTCCGGTGGTGGCGCGATTCATCGCGCAGCTCCAAAAGCCCGTCGACGCGGCTTCGTGATACCCCGCCCCGTGATAACGTAGTCCCGGAAAGGAGCCCTCGCATGAGCGATTCCCCCGCGTCCCTGATCATCGCGGCCAGCGAGGCCGACTCGAACCTCTACTACGCCTGCCGCTTCCTGGCGCCGGACTCCTTCGTCTTCCTGCAGGTGGACGGACGCAAGATCCTGCTGATGTCCGACCTCGAGGTGGACCGCGCGCGCTCCCAGGCGCGGGTGGACGAGGTCCTCTCGCTCTCCGAATGGGACGCCAAGGCCCGCCAGCGCTGGCCTCAGCCCAAGCTCACCGACATCGTGAGCCTTCTGCTCGAGGACTACGGGGCGAAGGCGGTCGAGGTGCCGGGCGACTTTCCGCTCGAGCTGGCCGACCGGCTGCGGGAGCGGGGGATCACCGTGACGCCGCGGCCGAGCCCATTCCTGCCCGAGCGGGTGGTGAAGACGCCGGACGAGGTGGCGGCCATCGAGGAGGCGCAACGGCACACCGAGACCGCGCTCGAAGCGGCGCTCCAGGTGCTGCGTGAGAGCGTGATCCGGGGCGACGAGGTGCTCTACAAGGGGAGGCCGCTCACCTCCGAAGACCTCAAGAAGACGGTCAACGTCTCCCTCATGGAGCACGACTGCATCGCCGAGCACACGATCATCGCCTGCGGCGACCAGGGCGTGGATCCCCACAACCAGGGCACCGGGGCCATCCGGCCCAACCAGGGGATCATCTTCGACATCTTCCCGCGCTCCTCGACGAGCCGGTACTACGCCGACATGACCCGCACGGTGGTCAAGGGCAAGGCGCCGGACGAGCTGCGCCGCCTCTACGACGCGGTGCTCGCCAGCCAGCTCCGGGGCATCGAGCTGATCCGGGACGGGGCATCCGGCGGGGCCATCCATACCGAGGTCAACCGGACGCTCGAGAGCCGGGGCTACATGACCGGCGTCGTCAACGGACGCAACCAGGGCTTCTTCCACGGCACGGGTCACGGCGTCGGTCTCGACATCCACGAGCTGCCGCGGATCAGCCGGCTGGACTACGAGCTCAAGACCGGGCACGTCGTCACGGTGGAGCCGGGCCTCTACTACCCCGGGAAGGGGGCCGTGCGCATCGAGGACATGGTCCTGGTCGAGCCCGGAGGCTGCCGGAATCTCACCCGGTCCCCCAAGATGGAGCTGCTCGAGCTCTAGGCCCGCCTACCCCCGGGATGGGCCCCGGAACGCCACTGGTCTGGCGGTCCGACCGAAGTCAACCTTGCTTCTATTCAGGCGTTTGGGTAGCATGAACGAGGAGTGTCACGCGTCTGATCGTTGTCCCCAAGACTCAGGGTGACCAGAGCCACTCCGCCTGGAATCTGCCGTTGACAGGGGCATGCCCCTGGACGGAAAGGATATGGACCGATGAGTGACAGGGTCACCACGACCCCGGCGGCGCAGAAGCCCCGCCACACGCTCACCCGCGCCGTGATTCGCTTCGCGGGTGACTCGGGCGACGGCATGCAGGTGACGGGAGAGCAGTTCACGACCGAGGCGGCCTGGGCCGGCAACGACATCTCGACCCTGCCGAATTTCCCGGCCGAGATCCGCGCGCCCGCCGGCACCCTGTTCGGGGTGTCGAGCTTCC
>DATFUK010000140.1:0-12771 GCA_035260865.1 Candidatus Methylomirabilota bacterium
CCCGCCGTAGCGCTGCACGGTGCCGTAGGCGACGCTGAGCCCCAGCCCGGTGGCCTTGGGCCCCTTGGTGGTGAAGAAGGGCTCCAGTGCGCGCCGGCGCACTTCCTCGGGCATGCCCGCGCCGGTGTCGGTGACCGAGCAGTAGACGCGATCGTCCTTGGACCAGGTCTTGAGCGTGACGGTGCCGCCGCCCTGGGGGATGGCGTCGGCCGCGTTGAGCAGCAGGTTCATCAACACCTCGCGCAGCGGCGCCGGCTCTCCGGCGGCCGCCCCGATGACTCCCGCCTCCACCTTCACCTCGACGCGGGCGCCGCGCAGCTGCGCCTCGTCGTGCCAGCGCGGCCGCGTGAGCTCGACCACCTCCTGCATGAGCTGGTTGAGGTCCACCGCGACGTCCGAGACCGGCTGCACGCGGCTGAAGCGCTGGACGCGCCGCACCACCTCGGCGCCGTCCTGGGCGGTGCGCTGGATGATCTCGAGGGAGCGCCGTACGCCCGCCTCCTGGACCTTGCCCATCATGAGCTCGACCCGCCCGAGGATCACCGCGAAGAGGTTGTTGAGGTGATGCGCCATCCCGGACGACAGCTGGCCCATCGCGCGTAGGGTCTCGCCGCGCACGAGCTGGCCCTGGGTGGACTTGAGGTCGTCCACCACGTTCTGCAGCTGGGAGGCGGAGGACTGCGCCTCTTCGAGGAGGCGCGAGTTGTCCACCGCGTAGCCGATGTAGGTCATGAGCGCGTTCAGGAACTGCAGGTCGGTGGAGCTGAACGGCGGCGGCCGATGCGTCTCGGCGCCCGCCGGGTCGCGCCGCTTGGCCATGTTGATCACGCCGATCACCCGGTCGCCGACCCGGATCGGCATGCAGATGAACGAGCCGTTGCCGTACTGGGGATCGTTGGTCTTGTTGAAGCGCGGATCGGAGGCGATGTCGTCCACCAGCACCGGCTCGCCCATCTCCACGACCTTGCCCGCCACCCCCTCGCCCACCTTCACCTCGACCGCGGGGACCACGTCGTCGGGGATGCCACGCGAGGCCGCCAGCTTCAGCACCGTCCGGTCCCGGTCCAGGATCATGATCGAGCCGACGGTGGCGCGCACCGCGCGCATGGTCGACTGCAGCACGAGGCCGAGCAGGTCCTGGATCTTCGGGATGCGGGCGGCCAGCTCCACCATCTCGTTCAGCGTGCCCAGCTTGAAGACCAGATCCTCGAGCCGCTGGGTGGAGCCCCGCAGGTCGTCGAGCATGTGGTAGAACGCGTCGCGGACCTGGCCGATCTCGGTGACCTCACCGAGGCCGGGCACCGCGGCGGCCGAGCCGCGATCCCGCCGGCGCAGCGCATCCGGCTTCACGTCGCTCGGGGCCAGGAAGCCCTGGGCGAGCTGGGCGATCTGGTCCACCATCTTCCGGAAGACCATGAAGCCGAGGATGGACACCATGACCGCCGCGAGCAGCCCGAGCTGCGCCTCCGTGTTGTGGAGCAGCTCGTGGCGCGACAGCAGGTAGACGAACAGCATGATGGGCAGCAGCGCGACGAGCGCGAAGACGACCGAGGCCGCCTCGCGAAGGCTCATGGTCCGGGAGCGGCGCCGATTCTTGCCCATGGTGTCTCTACCTTAGTTAAGGGTGCGGGATTTACCGAATCTTTTGGATCTCGACCGCGACCAGTCGGCCCGGCTCCTGCCGGACGGTCACGCGGACCCGGTCGCCACGGTGCAGGTCGGCCCCATCCACCAGCCCGCTGGACTCGGCGAAGATCGCCATCGACTCCATCTCATCCATGAGTCCCGGAACCTTGTCGTGGCGGACCAGCAGCAAGGTCGGCCCGCCACGCGCCTCGAGGATCCCGGTGACCCGGTAGAGCCCGGGTCCCGGAAAGGCGGCCCGGTAGGTCCCCCAGATGCCGGCTGCGAAGCCGGCCAGGAGGAGCAGGAACAGCGCGGGAACGGCCGCGCGCCGGAACGCGATCGCGGTTACTCGATCTCGTCCTTGGGAGGAATCTTGCCCGCGACGTGCTCGGGCGTCAGGACCCAGGGGCCGTCGCATCCTTCCTTGAAGGTGGCGACCGCGGCGCGGTAGGCGCTGCCCAGCGTCACGATCATCACCGCGGCGCTGACCACGGTGCCGAGACCGCAGACGATCGCCTTGCCGGGCACGTAGGCCACGTTGAGGAACCCGGCACCTACCCGGTCCCCGTCAGAGACCTCGACATCGACGCCTGGCGAGAGCTCGGCCGCCTGCACCACGGCCGCCCGCGACAGCAGCGGGCCGCTCAGCGCCATCAGCGCGACCAGCAGCCCGCACAGCCACTTCGTGGCATCCCGCATGATCTGTCTCCTTCTCCGGGGTGGTGTCTACGCATCTAAGGTACACGAATTGATTATCCATACCTAGATGCGCGACGCTCCCCGGCGGCCCGGGCTCCCGGTTCCGGCTGCCCGCGCGGGAGGCCGGAGCGGTCGGCCCGAACATCTTGCAGATCAATAGCTTGGCCGGCGCGGCCGGGCCCTCGACATCGCTCCGCGAGGGTCGTAGACTCTCGGGTGCCGGCCGTCGGCACGCGCCACAACCCCGAGTTCGCAAGGAGATACGCCCATGAAGATCGTCCGCTTCTCCCAGAATGGTCACGCCCCCCGGCTCGGCTGCTTCCTCGGGGCCGATCGCATCGCCGATCTCGAAGCGAGCGCGGCCGCGTTCCTCGCGGCCCGCGGCGTGGTGCGCGCTCCGGTCATCGCGGCGGCCCTCTTCCCCCACGACAGCACGCGGGGCTTCCTCGAGGGCGGCAGCGCGAGCCAGGACATGCTGACCGCCATGATGGACGCGGCGCGCGGCGGCAAGTTCCAGCCGGTGGCGCACGCGCTCTCCTCGGTGCGGCTGCACGCCCCCATCGCGGACCCGGGGAAGTTCATCTGCATCGGCCTCAACTACAAGGACCACGCGGCCGAGACGAACAATCCGGCGCCCAAGCAGCCCCCGGTGTTCCCCAAGTGGGCCAACGGGATCCAGGATCCGGGTGAGCCGGTCCTGCGGCCGCGCGGGGAGAAGACGCTCGACTGGGAGGTCGAGCTGGGCGTGGTGATCGGGCGCACCGCGCGCTTCGTGAAGAAGGAGCAGGCCCTCGAGTACGTCTACGGCTACACCATCATCAACGACGTGAGCGCGCGCGACTTCCAGTTCCACACCACCCAGTGGAGCGCGGGCAAGGTGGGCGACACCCTCGCCCCGGTGGGCCCCTACATCGCCGACCGCGCGGAGATCCCGGACCCTCACGTGCTCGACCTCAAGGCCTGGGTCAACGGGCAGCTCATGCAGGACGGCTCCACCCGCAACTTCATCTTCGACATCGGCTACATCATCGAGTACCTGACCAACATCATGACCCTCTCGCCGGGCGATCTCATCGCCACCGGCACTCCCGCGGGCGTGGGCTTCTCGCGCAAGCCGCAGGTCACGCTCCAGCCGGGCGACCGGATGAAGCTCGAGATCACCGGGCTCGGCTCGCTCGAGAACAGCGTGAAGGACGCCTGAGCGCGCGCCATGGCGGTCCGCTCGTTCCTCCACTACGCGCTCGAGGTACCCGACCAGGCGGTCGGGCAGCGGTTCTACGAGGACTTCGGGCTGGTGGACGGCACCGGCTCGAGCGACGCGGTGCGCCTGCGGCCCGAGCGCCTCGGGCGCGACACCGTACTGCTGTACGGGGGCCCGCGCAAGCGCCTCCACCATCTCTGCTACGGCGCGCCCGGCGAGGACTTCGCGCGGGTGCGCGGGGCCCTGCGGAGCGCCGGGGTGTCCGAGATGGACGCGCCCGCCGGCGCCCCCGAGGGCGGCATCTGGTTCCGCGATCCGGACGGCAACACCGTGAACGTCCGCGACGAGGCCGCGCCCGCGCCGCCGGTGGATCCGCCGGTGACGCTCAACGGCCCCGGCTACACCCAGCGCGAGGCCGCGCGCGGCTATCCCGAGCGCGGCCTGCGCGTGGCCCCGCGCAAGCTGGGCCACGTCCTGCTCTTCACCCCCGACATGGAGCGCCTCATGCGCTTCTACACCGCGACTCTCGGCATGAAGCTCTCCGACCGCTCGCGCGGCATCATCGCGTTCCTGCGCTGCAACACCGATCACCATACCCTGGCCCTGCTCTCCTCGCGCGCGCCGGGCTTCCACCACGCTTCCTTCCAGGTGGGCAGCGTGGACGAGATCGCGATGGGCGCGGTGCGCATGGCCGAGCGGGGCTGGCAGCCCGGCTGGGGGCTCGGGCGCCACGTGATCGGCTCCAACTTCTTCTTCTACCTGCGGGATCCCTGGGGCAGCTTCAGCGAGTACTACTTCGACCTCGACTACATCCCGGAGGGCTGCGCGTGGGAGCCGCGCGATTTTCCGCCCGAGGACTCCCTCTACGTCTGGGGCCCGTCGTGCCCGGCCGACTTCGGCGAGAACAAGGAATCATGGACCTAGAGTTCCTGCACGCGCTCGTCCAGCCCGCCACCACCAAGATCGTGCTCTGCTCGCTCGACGGCCTCGGGGGCCTGCCGCGGCCCGGAACCGGCAAGAGCGAGCTGGAGACCGCGCGGGTCCCCACCCTGCACGCACTCGCGGCCCGGTCCGCGTGCGGCCTGCTCCGCCACGTGGGCCCCGGGATCACCCCCGGGAGCGGGCCCGGCCACCTCGGCCTCTTCGGCTACGATCCCCTGCGTTATCCGGTGGGCCGGGGCGTGCTCGAGGCCCTCGGCATCGACTTCGAGCTGCGGGCGGGCGACGTGGCCGCGCGCGGGAACTTCTGCACGGTGGACGCGCGCGGGCACATCACCGACCGGCGGGCCGGACGCATCAGCACCGAGGTCTGCGTCCGCCTGGTGGAGCGGCTGCGCGCGATCCGCCTCGACGGAGTGGAGATCCTCCTCGAGCCGGTGAAGGAGCACCGCTTCGTCCTCGTGCTGCGCGGCGGCGGCCTCTCCGGCCGAGTCTCCGAGACGGATCCGCAGCAGCTCGGGGTGCCGCCCCTGCCCGTGCGAGCCTTCGCCCCCGAGGCGGACCGGACCGCCACGCTCGTGAATGCCTTCGTGGAGGCCGCGCGCCCTCTGCTGCGCGACGCGGCCCCCGCCAACATGCTCCTCCTGCGCGGCTTCGATCAGCAGCCGCATCTGCCGCTCTTTCCCGAGACCTTCGGCCTGCGGGCCGCCGCCATCGCGGCCTATCCGATGTACCGCGGGCTCGCCCGCCTCGTCGGCATGGAGGTGCTCAAGACGGGCGGGACGTTCGCGGAGGAGATCGACACCCTCGAGCAGCAGTGGGAGCACCACGACTTCTTCTTCCTGCACTACAAGGACACCGACAAGGCGGGCGAGGACGGCGACTTCGACGCCAAGGTCGCGGCGCTGGAGCGCTTCGACGCGCTGCTGCCGCGGGTGCTCGCGCTCGAGCCCGACGTCCTCGCCATCTCGGGCGATCACGCGACCCCTTCCATCCTCAAGGGGCACGGCTGGCAGGGGGTGCCCGCGATCCTGGCGAGCCCCTACTGCGGGGGCGACCCGGTGACCCGCTTCACCGAGCGCGACTGCGCGGGCGGGTCCCTCGGCGTGATTCTCGCCCAGGACCTGATGCCGCTCGTGATGGCCAACGCGCTGCGCTTCACCAAGTACGGGGCCTAGCGGGATACTCGCGGTATCCTGGCGGAAAGATCATGAGGCGCTCCTACTGCCTCCTGTCCGCCGCGGTCCTGCTCGCCCTCGGGGTGATCGGCCTCGCCGTGCCCATCCGCGAGCCCGCGCCCCCCGCGGTGACCGAGGCGCCCGCGGACGCGCCGGCCTCTTCCCTTCCCGAGCCGGTCGAGATCGTGCTCAAGCGCGGCGAGACGCTCGAGGCCGCGCTGCGCCGGATCGGGATGGAGCGCGCCGAGGCGGCCGCGATCGTGGCCGCGCTGCGCGTCAGCGTCAACATGCGACGCCTCGCCCCCGGCGAGCGCCTCAGCGTGCGACCCGGCGCCGACGGCAAGCCCGTCGAGATCGGCTACACCCGCTCCCCCGCCGAGCGCTATGAGATCCGGCCGGGCCCCGACGGGCGGTGGGCGGTCAGCGCGGTGCGGCCCGACGTGGACACGCGGGTGGTCGCGATCACCGGGGAGGTGCGCGATTCGCTCTTCGCGAGCATGGAGCGGCTCGGGGAAACCGCCAGCCTGACCGCGCGGCTCGTCAACCTCTTCGAGTGGGACTTCGACTTCGCGGCCGACTCGCTGCCCGGCGACCTCTTCCGCCTCCTGGTCGAGAAGCGCTACGTCGGCGACGTCTTCCTGGGCTACGGCGACGTGCTGATCGCCCAGTACGCGAGCGTCGGACGCTCCACCCTCACCAGCGTGGGCTTCGACGACACCGCCGGCCGCCGCGGGTACTACGACGCGAGCGGGCGCTCGGTGAAGAAGATGTTCCTGCGGGCCCCGCTCGATTTCACGCGAGTCACCTCCGGCTTCTCGCACGCGCGCTTCCACCCGGTGCTGGGCGGCTATCGGCCCCATCTCGCGGTCGACTACGGGGCGCCGATCGGCACGCCGGTGCGCGCGGTCGCCGACGCGGTGGTCACCCAGGCGGGCTGGAACGGCGGCTACGGGATCTCGATCACGCTGCGCCACGGGCGCGGCTACGAGACCATGTACAACCATCTCTCCAAGATCGACGTCCGCCCGGGCGAGCGGGTGCGCCAGCGCCAGGTCATCGGGCGGGTCGGCAGCACCGGACTGTCCACCGCCCCCCATCTCGACTACCGCGTCCGCAAGGGCGGAGTCCTGGTCAACCCGCTGGGCGAGAAGTTCATCCCCGGCTCGCCCGTGCCCGCCCATCGCCGCGAGGCGTTCGCGGTGCACGTCGACGCGCTCCTGGAGCGGCTCGACGCGCAGGCTCCGTTCCCCGCGCGTCCGCCGGGACGATCCTGAGGCAGCGCGCCGGCTCCAGTCTCTGTTACGCCTGCGGGAAACTCAACCGCGTGGACGCCGCGGTCTGCTTCTACTGCGGGGCCCGGCGGCCCGGGCTGTGGGGCTTCGGCCCGCTCGCCGGCCGCCTGATCGGTCGCCTCGACTGCGCGCACGCGGTCACGATCGCGTGCGTCGTCGCCTTCGCCGCCTCCATCCTGCTCGATCCCCGCGCCGCGATGAGCGTCCCCCGGAGCCCGTTCGACTTGCTCTCGCCGAGCCACCGCGCCCTCATGACGCTCGGCATGACCGGTGAGCTGGCCTGGCGGCAGGGCTGGTGGTGGACGCTCCTCACCGCGGTCTATCTCCACGGCAGCCTGCTCCACCTCGTCTTCAACCTCCTCTGGGTGCGTCAGCTCGCGCCCGCGGTCGAGGAGCTGTTCGGGACCGCCCGGCTCGTGGTCGTCTTCACCGCGAGCGGGATCGCGGGGTGCGTCCTGTCGAACGTGGCGAGCGGGGCGTGGGTGGTCGGGGCCTCCGGCGCGGTCTTCGGCCTCCTCGGCGCGATGGTCGCCTACGGACGCAGCCGGGGCGGCGCCTTCGGGGCGGCGGTGCTCCAGCAGTACGGCCGGTGGGCGCTGCTGATGTTCGTCTTCGGCTTCTTCATGAGCGGGGTGAGCAACTGGGGCCACGCGGGCGGCTTCGCGGGCGGCTACCTGGCCGCGCTCGCGCTCGGTCACCGGGAAGGCGGCGGCGAGCGCGCCCTCGATCGGGCGGTCGCGCTGGGCGCCATCGGCCTCACCCTCGCGGCCTTCGTGTTCGCGGTCTGGAACGCCATCCGCATCTGGCCGATCCTGTTCGGCTAGGCGCCCCGCACGCTCACGGCGAGCGGCCGGCCTCGAGGCGGAACGCCTCGACCTGCTCGGGCAGCCCGAAGACGCGGAGCCGGTCGCCCGGACGCAGCCGGGTATCCGCGGAGGGATTCAGCACCGCGTCGCCACCCGGTCGCTCCACCGACACCACCGTCACCCCGAAGCGCTCGCGCACCCGCGCCTCGCCGAGCGACCGGTCGGCGAGCGCACCCGCGACCAGCGTGACCTCGTGCACCTCGGGCAGCGCCTCCGCGGTCCGGGGGGACGAGCCCGCGTCGGCTCCCACCGGATTCATGGCGACGCGGAACCGCGTGAGGTACTCGAGCACGCGCGCCTGCGGGAGCGAGAGCGTGCGGAGGGCATGGCGAATCAGGGTGGCGGCGGCTTCCAGCTCGGGCTGGATGACCTCGGTGGCGCCGGAGTCAGCCAGCCCGTCGCGGCTCGCCGCGCTGTGCGCGCGGGCGAGGATGGGCACGCGCGGGCTCAGGGCCCGGACGCCTCGCACCACGAGCTGGGCCCGATCCATCTCGGGCAGCGCCACCACCACGAGCGACGCCCGCCCCGCCCCCGCCTCCTCGAGGAGGCGCCCCTGCGCGGCGTCGCCGAACAGGCACGGCACCGCGCGCGAGCGGAGGCCGCGCACGATGTCCGGATCGCGCTCGATGACCACGAACCCGACTCCGAAGGTCTCGAGCGCCTCGCCCACCGCGCTGCCCACCCGGCCGAAGCCGCAGAGCACCACGTGCTCGGCCGCCGCGGGCTCGACGCCGGTCGGGGCGGCCCGCTCCTCCACGCCGCGGAGATGGGCGACCCAGCCGGGGACGGTGCGCACGAGCGCCGCGTTGATCAGGATGGTGACGAGCGAGGCGGCGAGGGTGGCGTTGTAGATCTCCGCACCCACGTGCCCGGCGCTGCGCGCGACCTGCACCAGGATGAACGAGAACTCGCCGATCTGGGTCAGCCCGACGCCGACCAGCAGCGCGGTCCAGAAGGGCTGGCGGAAGAGCCACACCACGAAGGCCCACAGGACGAGCTTCCCCACCACGATGAGCGCCACCATGGTGGCGAGGAGGGGGATGCTCTGGATCAGGCTCTGCGGGTCGATCAGCGCGCCGATGGTGACGAAGAAGAGCGCGACGAAGACGTCGCGCAGCGGCAGGAGGCGGGCCAGCGTCTCGTGCGCGTACTCCGATCCGTTGATGATCAGCCCGGCCAGGAAGGCCCCGAGCGCGAGGGAGAGTCCGGCCGCCTGGCTGAGGGCCGCGGTGCCGAGACCCACCGCGAGGGCCACGAGCAGGAACATCTCGTCGCTGTGCAGCCGCGCCACCCGGGTCATCAGCGGCGGGACGACCTTGGCGGCCAGCCAGATGGCCGGGATCAGGATCAGGAGCGACTTGCCGAGAGCGAGCGCGATGATGAGCAGCCCGCCCGCCTCGAGAGTGCCCAGCGTCGGGATGAGCACGATCAGGATCACCACCGCGAGGTCCTCGACCAGCGTGATGCCGATCATGACGCGGCCGTGCCGGGAGTGCAGCTCGCCCCGATCCAGGAGCAGACGCGCGAGCACCATCGTGCTGGCCACCGAGATCACGATGCCCACGATGGCCCCCTGCAGCAGCGGCCATCCCAGGACGGCGGCGGTCCCGACGCCGAGACCGACCGACAGCAGGATGCCGAGCGGGCCGCCCAGGAGTGCCACCCACTTCACGCTGAGTAGATCGCGCAGCGAGAACTCGATGCCGATCGAGAACATCAGCAGGATGACCCCGATCTCCGCGAACAGCTCGAAGGTGTGCAGATCGGAGAGCGCGGGGCCCGGGGTCAGCGGGCTGATCAGGATCCCGCCCAGCACGTAGCCCAGGATGAGCGGCTGGCGGGTGAGCCGGGCGAGCGCCCCGCCCCCGACCGCGGCGAGAAACACGTAGGCGAGGTCGCGGAAAAAGATGGATTCGGCGATCACGGCGGAGCCTCGCCCCCGAGTATACTGCCCGTCTATGGAGGACCCCCCAATGACGGAGCGACGCAAGGCTGCGGCGGCCCGCCCGCCCGCGAAGATCAAGCAGCTCGAGGCGCGGCTGGCCCAGGTCGAGGCGGACCTCGCGCGCGTGCGGAGCACCGCCGCCCGGGGCGGCCTCACCCGGGAGCGCCTCGCCGGGATCGAGAAGTCGATGGCCGCGCAGGTGGCCCGCGCCCAGGCCGGGCTCAAGGAGTCGGTGAACCGGCTCAGCCGGACGTTGCTCAGCGCGCGCTCGCGCAAGGAAGCGGCGCAGCAGATCGCGCAGGCGCGCCAGAGCGTCAAGCAGTCGCTCGATCGGCTCGGGCAGACGCTCGGCGAGTCGCAGAAAAAGATCACGCGGGAGGTCGGCCTGCTCACGCGGGGACTCAAGGCGGGCGTCAAGGCCGGCCGCGCCGCCTACCGGGGCCCCCACCGCTGACCGGATTTTCGCTTGGCCGCCCCCGCGGGTGGGCCGACAATAAGGAGGCTGGGGCTCGAACGCCCCGAGCGAGGCCGACATGCGACCGGTGCTGATCTGTCCGGATGATCTCCTCGAACACGTGGTCACGGCCGCCGCCTTCCCGGGCGAGCGGCCGCTGTACCTGGTGTCTCGAGCGAGTCTGCGCGCGCGGCTCACGCGGCGGGGCGATCGGGCGATGGCGGGCAAGGTGACGGACGCGACCTTCCTGCGCGACGCCCTCAAGGGCGGGCGCGGGCCGGTGGTGGTGGCGGCGCCCTCCGGTCAGCTCGCGCGGGTGACCGCGGCGGTCAAGGACGCGGCTCCCGATGCACCGCTCCTGGTCCTGCGGGACGACGACCGGCCGGTGTCCAACGCCTCGGTGGTGCCGCTCTCCGCCTTCGGAGAGCGCATCGTCCAGCCCGCCCTCGAGCGCGCCACCCAGCGGGCCCGCGCCGAGCGGCTGCGCGCCCACTTCTACGACGCGGAGCGCGTGCTGATCCTCATGCAGGACGACCCGGATCCCGACGCCATCGCCTCCGCCCTCGCGCTCAAGACCCTCCTCGGCCGCACCCGCACCTCCGCGCCGATGTGCACCTTCGGCACCATCACGCGACCCGAGAACGTGGCCATGTGCAAGATCCTCGAGATCGAGGTCGAGGCGATCGACGCGGCCGCGCTCGATCAGTTCGATCGCGTCGCGATGGTGGACGTGCAGCCCTCCTTCCTGGAGGAGGAGCGGCACTTCGGCGAGGTGGACCTGGTCATCGATCATCATCCGGTCGAGCAGCCGATCCGGGCGCGCATCAAGGACGTGCGCCCGTCCTATGGGGCGACCTCCACGATCATGGTCGAGTACCTGCGCGCGGCGGACGTCAAGATCACCCAGCGGCTGGCCACCGCTCTGCTGTACGGCATCAAGTCCGACACGCTCGGCCTCGAGCGCGGCGGCACGAAGGCCGACCTCGAGGCCTTCACGTATCTCTACCTGCTCGCCAACCACAACGCGCTCCGACGCATCGAGCGGCCGGAGCTGTCCCCGGAGGCGCTGGACGTCCTCGCCCGGGGCCTGGCCAAGCGGCGCGTGGTGCAGGGCGTGTTCTTCTCGCACCTGGGCCGGGTCGCCACCGTGGATCTCATCCCCCAGTTCGCCGACTTCGGGCTGCAGGCCGAGGGCGTCCAGTGGTCCGTGGTCTCCGGCGTGGTGGACGACGAGGTGCACATCTCCGTCCGCAACGTGGGCTACGTGCGGAGCGCGGGCGACGTGACCCGCGCCGCGTTCGGCGAGCTGGGCATGGCGGGCGGGCACCGGACCATGGCCAAGGCGATCTTCCCGTTGCGCCAGCTCGGCCGCGGGGCAGGCGATCCGACCGCGAGCGACGCGTGCCAGGAACGGATCATCGAGCGTTTCGTGCGGGCGCTCGGCGGCAACTCCAAGACGCCGGAGGGCAGCCCGTCATGATCGTCATCTACCTCCTGATGGCCCTGCTGGGGAGTGCGGCCACGATCTTCGCGCTGCAGAATCGTGACCCGGTCGAGATCTGGTTCCTGACCTGGAGCGTGCAAGGCATGCCCCTGGCCTTGGTGATCCTGCTGTCGCTCCTGCTCGGAACCGTCTTCGCCTCGCTGAGCGGGCTCGTCAAGATCCTGAAGCTCAGGTACCGGATCCGCCAGCTCGAGACGCAGGTCTCACAGCTCATCGCCGCGCAGACCCCCCCGTCGTCCGCGTCACCCTCACCGCCCCGCGCGCCCCAGGGCCCCTCGCTGCCCGCTTAGGAGCGTCCCATGGCTGAGGCCGCCCGGCTCACCGACACCGTCCGCGATCTCCTGGAGTCGGGACGACGCGAGCGCCTGAGCCAGGTGCTCGAGGATGCCCACGCCGCCGACATCGCGGCGGCGCTGCGGGACCTCACCCTGCCCGACCAGGTGACACTCTTCCGGCTGCTCGGGCGCGAGTCGGCCGGCGCGGTGCTGGCCGAGCTGGACGACCAGCCCCTGCACGAGCTGGCCCGCGCCCTCGACGAAGGGGAGATCTCGAGCATCCTCGACCGCATGAGGCCGGACGACGCGGCCCAGGTCATCGAGGACCTCCCCGCCGAGCAGATCGAGAAGGTGCTGGACCTCATGAAGGAGGAGAAGTCCGAAGAGGTCCAGGAGATCCTGGAGCACGGCGAGAAGACCGCGGGCCGGCTCATGTCGCCGGACTTCCTCGCCGTCCACGAGCACCTCACCGTGGCCCAGGCCATCGAGCAGGTGCGGAAGTCGCCGGTGGCCGAGACCGCCTCGACCCTCTACGTGGTGGACGACCACGAGCACCTGGTCGGCAGCCTGCCCTGGCGCCGCCTGGTCACCGCCGACCCGGCCGCGCCGATCCGCTTCCTCCGCCAGGACGAGCCGGTCCGGGTGACCGCGGACATGGACCAGGAGGAGGTCGCCCGCCTGGTGGCCAAGTACGACCTGGTGGCCGTCCCGGTGGTGGGCGCCGACCACCGGCTGCTGGGGGTCATCACGGTCGACGACGTCATCGACGTCATCCGGGAGGAGGCCACGGAG
>DATFUK010000141.1:0-8467 GCA_035260865.1 Candidatus Methylomirabilota bacterium
CGCCCCCGATGATCACGACCGCCGCGGTGCGCACCGTCGTCATGGCGCCGATGCTACCCCGGCGCCGCGCGCGGGCGCAACGGCCCGGCCCCGACGCTCCGGACGGTCCGCCGAGATCGGTCAGCGGGCCTTGAGCTTCAGGTCCTCGTAAGGGGACGAGTACGGGTGGTGCTCGATGAGGCCGAGCCCGGCCTCCTCGACCCGCGGGCCGACCCCGTTGAGGAAGGCCAGCTCCCAGATCGGCGCGAACATGACGCGGTCGTGGGCGATGCGCTGGATCTGGTGGAGCAGCGCCTCGCGCTTCTTGCGGTCGGTCTCGCGCGCCTGCTGGGCGAAGAGGTCGTCGATCTCGGGGTAGGTGCCGTAGACGTACGTCCCTCGAGACGTCATGTAGTTGTCGATCCGGGTGGCCGCGTTGCCGAACGCGCCGGCTCCGCCCTGCATGAGCCCGCCGCGGATCTTCTTCTCCCGCCACTGGCCCAGGAAGGCGACCCGCTCCATGGGCCGCACCCGCGTCTGGATGCCCACCGCTTTGAGGTAGTTGGCCGCGGCCTCGGCCACGTTGGTGTAAGAGGCGTCGCAGGTGAGGTCGCCCGCGTCGAAGCCGCTGGGATACCCGGCCTCGGAGAGCAGCCGCCTGGCCTGCGCGGGGTCGTAGGGGATGGGCGGCGGCCCCCAGTAGTACTCGTACGAAGAGGGGATGATGCTCGCCGCGACCTTCGAGAACCCGAGCGTCTCGGCCAGGTTGATGGCCTGGCGGTCGATGGCCACGCTCGCGGCCTGCCGCACGCGCCGATCGTGCCACGGCGACTTCGGGTTCCATTGCTCCGTCGTGAAGTCGATCCAGAACGTCGCGGGCAACAGGGTGGGGGCGAGCCGGAGCCCGGGCGTCCGCTTGACCTCCTCGGCGAGCGCGCCGCGGATCGAGTACGCGATGTCCGCCTCCCCGCGCTTGAGCACGGCCAGGCGGGTGGCCTCGTCGGGGATCACGCGGAAGACGAGACGCTTCACGGAGGGCGTCTTGCGCCAGTAGTGCTCGTGGGCCTCCAGCACCATCTCCACCCCGGGGTTGAACGAGACCAGCTTGTACGGGCCGGCGCCGATCGGGGCCTTCTTGAAGCCCTCGTCGCCGACCTTCTGCACGTACGCTTTGGGCACGATCCAGCCGGCGCCGGTCGCCGGCGTGCCGTAGAAGGACATGAAGTCCGGCCAGGGCTCGTTCAGGCGGAAGCGGACCCGGAGCGGATCCACGACGTCGACGGCGGCGATCTTCTCCTTGAAGAGCTTGGCCGCGGCCCCGCGGTACCGTTCGAAGGAGAACTTGACGTCCTCCGCGGTCAGGGCGTCGCCGTTGTGGAACATCACGCCGCGGCGCAGGACGAACTCGTAGACGAGCCCGTCCGGCGACACCGTCCACGACTCGGCCAGCGACGCCGCCGCCGGCTTGCCGGGCATGGGCTTCACCAGCGCGTCGTGCAGCGCGTAGAAGATCATCATGCTGGTGACGATGCCCGGATGCTCGCCGGGATCGAACCATGCGGGCGCGATCGAGACGTGCACGGCCCAGATCATCTGGCCTTCGGGGCCGGCCGCCTCCGCGGGCGGGGCGAGGAGCAGCGAGAGGGCGAGGACTGCACCGAGCGGACGGATCCAGGTCGGAGTTCGCATGGGACCCTCCTGGAGCGATCGGCGTCAGGGTAGCCCGATTATCCTCGGCCGTGTCCCGGTGTCAATCGGGCCGCCGGTCACGCTCAATAGACGGCGCGCGTCGTCGACGGCGACGCGGCCCATACCCCAGCCCCCGAGGCTCGGCAACGTCGCCGCAACCTGCTACCGTGCGCCGGAAGGAGGCCCATCGATGACCCGTCCGGCGCTCTTCGTGGTCAAGGCCACCATCGCCCCCGAGCTGGAGGCGGCCTTCAACCAGTGGTACGACACCGTCCGCTCGAAGGAGGCGGCCCAGGTCCCCGGCTGTCTCGGCATGCGACGCTACGCGGCGCTGCCGCTCGAGAGCGCCCACGCCGGATCCGAGCCGTGGCAGTACATGGTCTGCTACGAGTTCGATTCGGAGGCGTCGCTGCAGGCCTTCGTCCGGTCGGACACGCTCCAGGCCATGACCCGGGACTACAATGCCCGCTTCGGCGGGGCGGGGGACCGTGCGCGACTGGCGTACCGGCAGATCTACCCCTGATCGGCTCCGATGTGCGAGAATCCCAGGAATCGGGCGGGGAACGCCAGCGCTCGCAGTAGGGTTACACCATCGATGAGACACGATCAGCCCCGGGCACTCCCATGACCGGCGGAGCCGGATCGCGCGGCCTCTTGGCCCTGCTTCCGCGCATCGCCCGGTACGCGCGCCCCCACCGGGCGCCCATGGCGCTGGGGTTCGGACTCTCCGCCGTCGGGATCGCGCTCGACCTCGCCAAGCCGCTGCCGCTGGCCATCGTCCTCGACAGCATTCTCAGCAACAAGCCGCCGCCCGCCATCCTGGGGCCGTGGTTCGCGCACCTCGACGCGATGGCGCAGCTCGGGCTGGCCGCCGCGGCGATCGTGCTGATCGCGATCTGCCGCGGCATGACCACCCTGCTGGCCAACTACCTCACGATCGACGTGGGCCAGCGCATGGTCAACGACCTGCGCCTCGCGATCTGGACCCACCTGCAGAAGCTCTCGCTCCGGTTCCACAACCGGCAGCAGACCGGCGACCTGCTCTTCCGGGTGATGGCCGACACGTACGCGATCCAGGGCATCGTGATGAACGGGGCCCTGCCGCTGGTCAGCGCCGCGCTGATGCTGACCGGCATGTTCGTGGTCATGCTGCGCTACGACACGGTGCTGGCGTGCGTGGCGCTGGTGGTGTGCCCGCCGCTCTACCTCGCCATCCGCTGGCTCACCGTCCGGATCCACGGTCACGCCACCGCGGCCAAGCAGGCGGAGAGCGAGCTCTACAGCCGGGCCGAGACCGCCATCGGGGCGGTGAAGCTGGTCCAGGCCTACGGACGCGAGGAGCGCGTGGTGCAGGACTTCCGGACCGGCAGCGAGCGGAGCCTCGCGCTGTCGCTCCGCCTCTACGGCACCGAGACCCTCTTCGTGCTGGTGGTGGAGTCCCTGCTCGCCGCGGGCACCGCCGCGATCGTGTGGCTCGGGGCGCTGCGGGTGATGAGCGGCACGCTCACCATCGGTGAGCTCACCGTGTTCCTCTCCTACCTGCGGGATCTCTACCAGCCGATCCTGAGCCTGAGCCAGAACCTCGCCGAGATCAGCTCGGCCCGGGTCGGCCTCGAGCGTGTCTTCTCGGTGCTCGACACCGAGCTCGACGTCCGCGACGCGCCCGACGCGGTGACGCTGCCGCCGGTCGCGGGCGAGATCCGGTTCGAGAACGTGAGCTTCGCGTACGACGATGGCCGGCCGGTGCTCCAGAACATCGACCTGCGCATCGCCCCCGGCGAGCACGTGGCCATCGTGGGGCGGACGGGAGCGGGCAAGAGCACGCTGGCCGGCCTCGTGCTGCGCTTCTTCGATCCCCAGCGCGGCCGCGTCACGATCGACGGCCACGACCTGCGCCGGGTCCGCCTCGCGTCTCTCCGCCGGCAGGTCACCCTGATGCTGCAGGAGCCGATCATCTTCCGCGCCACCGCCTTCGAGAACATCGCGTGGGGCTCGCGGAACCCCGATCCCGCGACGGTGCGCGAGGCCGCCCGCCGCACCGAGGCCGAATCCTTCATCGAGGATCTTCCCGAGGGATACGACACGCTGATCGGTGAGGACGGCTCGACCCTGTCGGGCGGGCAGCGCCAGCGCCTGGCCCTGGCCAGGGCGCTGATCCGCGACACCCCGATCTCGATCCTCGACGAGCCGACCAGCGCGCTCGACGTGGCCACCGAGGCCCAGGTCTGGCGGAACCTGGAGGTGCGGCTGCGGGGGCGGACCGCGATCGTGATCGCGCACCGGCTGAGCACCGCCCGGCGCGCCGACCGCATCGTGGTGATCGAGGAGGGCGCCATCGTCGAGCAGGGCAACCACGACGAGCTGATGGCCCGGGGCGGCGCCTACTCGCAGCTCTGGCGCCGGCACGACGCCGAGCCCGGGGCGGCCCCGCCCGCCTCGGCCGCCGTCCAGGAGGACCGGTAGGATGGGTCGCCGGCGCGTGCTGGTCGTCCTCGGCATGATGGGCCGCTGTCCGTTCGGCGGCCAGACGTGGCTCTATCTGAACTGGCTGCGCGGCTTCCAGAAGCTCGGGCACGAGGTCTGGTACGTGGAGGACGACGCCACGTGGCCCTACGATCCGGTCGCCGACACCATCACCGAAGATCCGTCCTACGCCACCCGCTACCTGCAGCGGACGCTCTCGGCCATCGGGCTCGGCGACCGCTGGGCCTACCGCCCGCTCTACCGCGGCGGCGAGGAGTGCTTCGGGCTCCCGGCGGGCGGCCTGCGCGATCTCTACCGCCGCTGCGACGCGCTCATCAACCTGTGCGGGGCCACCGTGCTGAACGAGGAGCACGCCCTGGCCGCCCGGCGCGTCTACGTCGAGACCGACCCGGTCACCAACGAGCTGGAGATCGCGACCGGCAAGCTGAAGACGCAGACCGCGCTCGCCTCGCACGACACGATCGTGACCTACGGGGAGAACTACGGGGCGCCCGATTGCGGGGTGCCGCTCCCGCCCGACATCACCTATGTGAAGACGCGTCAGCCGGTGGACCTCGACCTCTGGCGGCCGGCCTTCGACCCGGCGGCCCGGAGCTACACGACCATCGGCAACTGGAAGCAGGCCGGGCAGGACGTGACCTGGCGCGGCGAGACGTATCGCTGGAGCAAGCACCACGAGTTCCTGAAGTTCCTCGACCTGCCGCGCCGGCGGCCGCGGCAGCACTTCGAGCTCTCGATCAACATCGACGACGCGGCGGATCGCGAGCGCCTGCGGGCCCACGGCTGGGCGGTCACGAGCCCGCTCGCCGCCTCGCTCGACCCGTGGAGGTACCAAGCGTTCTTCCGCGCCTCGCGGGCGGAGTGGACGGTGGCCAAGGACCAGAACGTCCGGCTGCGCAGCGGCTGGTTCAGCGAGCGCGCGGCCTGCTACCTGGCCACCGGCAAGCCGGTGGTCACCCAGAGTACCGGGTTCGAGAACGTGCTGCCCACCGGCACCGGGCTGTTCGGGTTCCGCGACATGGACGAGATCGTCGGCGCCATCGAGACCATCGAGGCCGACTATCCCGCCGCGTGCCGCGCGGCCCGCGGTATCGCCGAGGAATACCTGGAGGCCTCCCGGGTCTGCCGGAAGCTCCTCGAGGACATCGCGCTGTAGCGCACGGTCTGACTGGCATGAAGTTCCTGATCATCAACGCCGATGATTTCGGGTACGGTTGCGGCGTGAACCTCGCCGTCGCGCGGCTCCACGACCAGGGCGTGGTCACCTCGGCCGGCCTCATGGTGAACACGCCGGGAACCGTGGAGGCGGTGGCGGTGGCCTCCACGCGGCCGCGGCTCTCCCTCGGCCTGCACGTGAACTTCACGAACGAGGCCCAGCGCCTGGTGGAGTTCGACGATCCGGCGGTGTGCCGCCGCGAGCTGCGCCGGCAGTTCGATCACTTCGTGGAGCTGACCGGCCGGCCCCCGAGCCATCTCGACTCGCACCAGCACGTGCACCGGCGCCCGGCCTGCCAGGCGAGCTTCCTCGAGCTGGCGCTGGAGTACGGCCTGCCGCTCCGCGACCGCCCCCCCGTGACCTTCAAGGGAGGCTTCTACGGCCAGTGGGAGTACGGGGTGTCGCAGCCCGCGAAGGTGAGCTTCGAGGCGCTCAGCCACATCGTGTCGACCGAGCTCCAGCGGGGCATCTACGAGCTGGCGGTGCACCCCGGCTACCGCGACGCCACCGCGACCTACGTGTACCACCTGGACCGCGAGTGGGAGCTCGAGACTCTGTCCGATCCGCGCCTGCCCGGGCTGCTCGAGGATCTGGGGGTGCGCCTCATCAGCTACCACCAGCTCGGCCGCGCGGTCGAGCAGCTCGCCGCCGCCCGGGCCTGACCGGGCCGCGCGCCCGCTCAGGGCCGCGCGAACAGCGAGATCAGCGTCTCGAACTCCACCCCGTTCTTCGTGCCCGCCATGGTCTCTTCGCGGTCGAGCGTGAAGCCCACGTTGAGGAAGAGATCGCGGTAGGTGCGGATGATGTGGGGGAGGAGCAGCTTGTCGTAGCCCTGCCTGTCGATGGAGTTGGCCATCAGGAAGCGGCCGCCCGGCCGGGTCGCCGCGTGCAGCTCGGACGCGAACCACGCGACGTCGAAGAACGAGTAGAGCCAGCCGAGGTAGCAGATCGTCTCGTTCATCACCACCAGGTCCCACGGCCCGTCCGCCCGCCACGCGTAGTCCATCGCGTTGCCCGTGCGGAAATCGATCGCCGCGTCGCCCGCCGCGCGCGCCCGGGCGATCGCCGATGGCGAGATGTCGTAGGCGACGAGATGGTCCACCAGGGGGGCGACGAGACGGGTGAAGTACCCGGCCCCGCAGCCCAGCTCGAGGCCGCGGGCATAGCGGCGGCCCCGTAGCACCTCGATCAGGCGCGCGTACCGCACCCTCTCGTACTCGGAGGTCTCGAGCTCCCAGAAGTCGCCGTCCTTCCAGAGGTTCTCCGAGAACTCCAGCGCCTTCCGGCCGGCCTCCTCCCGATCGGTCATTTCAAGGCGTACGGGTTGATCGGCGTCCCCACCGCGCGCGTCACCGGCAGCGGGGGCGCGACGAGCAGGAAGGCGTAGCGGCCGTCGGCCGCGCAGTCGGCGGCGAGCTCCTCCAGGAAGAAGATCTCCCCGAGGGTCAGGCCCATGTTGGGGATCGCGACCACGTGGAAGGGATTGCGGAAGCCCGCGATCTCCGACGGCCGGACCTCCACCGCGTAGTTGTCGCTCGCGATCGCCGCGATCTGCCGGGCGTGCAGCCACGGGGCGGTGTGGACCGAGACGCCGGGGAACGGGTCGAGGTCGTAGTGCCGCCAGTCGTTCCGGTCGAGATAGCGCGACATGTGGCCGGTGCGCACGAGGAGGAGGTCCCCGGGCAGCACCTCGACCCGCTGGGCCGCGGCGGTCGCCTCCAGGTCGGCCACCGTGATCGCGTAGCCGGGCTCGAGCGCCTTCACGCCCTTGTGCCGGGCCACGTCGAGCAGCACCCCGCGGCCGGCCAGGCGGCTCGTGGTCTTGTCGATGCTGTTCTTGGACGCCCCGCTGCTGGTGACCAGCGCGGCGTCGTAGCCGTTGTACATCTTCCCCTCGTAGAAGATGTGGGCCAGGCTGTCCCACTGGGTCACGCACTGCAGCGGCATCACGATCCAGTCGTCCGAGCCGCCGTAGCCCTCCATCGCCCGGACCTCGTCGGGAGTCTTGGGCGCGTCGCCCCCGTCGCGGAACATGGCGTGGATCGGGTTGAAGCGCTGGCGCGTGCCGCTCTGGGGGCCGTTGCGGTCCAGCGGAATCCCGAGGGCAAAGACCTTGCCGGTGATGGCGAGCCGGCACGCCGCCGCGATCCGCTCCGGGGTGATGTAGTTGAGCGTGCCGAGCTCGTCGTCCGGCCCCCACCTCCCCCAGTTGCGGACCTGGAGCGCGATCTCGCGGAGCGCCGCTTCGCTCATGTGCTCTCCTCAGGCCTTCAGGGCGGGGAGGACGTCGCGCGCGAGGATCTGGAGGCTCCGGGTCTCGAGCGCCGGCGGGATGCGGCCGCCCGGATTCAGCTCGGCCACGATGCCGTCGAGCTGGAGCTCCTCGCGGAGCGCGACCAGGCGATCGACGATCGCGGGCGCGGTGCCGAAGACCACCTTGCCGGCGAGCATGTCGTCGTAGGTGAGGGCGGCCATCCGCTCGGCCTGCATGCGGCGGCGGTCGGCGGGACCGGCGCCGGCCCGTCCCACCGCGCTGCGGGCCAGCTCAGTCTGGCGGGCGAAGAAGGACGTGAGGCTCTCGCGCGGCTCCTCCACCGCGCCGCGCGCGGTGGGCGAGGCGTAGACCGGGATGCGCAGGTAGACGCTCGGCGCGCCCGGATGGCCCGCCTCGCGCCAGGCCTCGCGGTACGGCGCGAGCTGGGCCCGCAGGTCGGAGATCTCGGTGGCCCGGAGCCCCACGAAGATGGGCAGGCCGAGGCGTCCGGCCGCCGGGAACGTCTCGTCGCTCGTGGCCGCCATCCGGATCGGGGGATGGGGCACCTGGTAGGGGCGGGGCGCGACCGTCGCGTCACGGACGCGATAGAACTCGCCCTCGTAGCTGAACGGCTCGCCCGTCCACGCGCGCCGGACGATGTCGAGCGCCTCACGGAAGCGCGCCTGGCTCTCGTCATAGCGCACCCCGTAGGTGTCGTAGGTGCGCACGACCCCGCTGCGGCCGATGCCGAACTCGAAGCGCCCTTCGCTGATCTGGTCGACGGTGGCGACCTCCTCGGCGATGCGCAGCGGGTGGTTCAGGGGCAGCACATGGACCGCGGTGCC
>DATFUK010000142.1:0-2297 GCA_035260865.1 Candidatus Methylomirabilota bacterium
CCACCAGCGAGCGCCTGCAGCTCCTGCAGCCGTTCCCGCGCTGGGACGGGCGGGACTTCGGGGAGCTGCCCATCCTGGTGAAGACCAAGGGCAAGACCACCACCGACCACATCTCCCCGGCGGGCGCGTGGCTGCGCTACCGCGGCCATCTCGACCGCATCAGCGACAACATGTTCCTCGGCGCGGTCAACGCCTTCACCGGGGAAGCGGGCAAGGGCGCCAACCCGATCACCGGCGAGGTCAAGACCTTCACCGCCAACGCGCGGGACCTGAAGGCCAAGGGGATCAGCTGGATCGTGATCGGCGACGAGAACTACGGCGAGGGGTCGAGCCGCGAGCACGCCGCGATGTCGCCCCGCTACCTCGGCTGCAAGGTGGTCATCGTCAAGAGCTTCGCGCGCATCCACGAGACGAACCTCAAGAAGCAGGGGATCCTGCCCCTGACCTTCGCCAAGACGTCGGACTACGACCTCCTCGAGCAGGCCGACCGGGTGAGCGTGCGCGGGCTGGCCACGCTCGCGCCCGGCAAGCCGGTGGAGGTCGTGATCCACAAGCCGGACGGCAAGACCGTGACCATCCAGTGCCTGCAGACGATGACCGACGAGCAGATCGGGTGGTTCAAGGCGGGCTCAGCCTTGAACGCCCTCACATAACTGAGCTAGGGAGACGCTCCAATGGCGGCAGCGAGAGTCAAGATTCCGGCGGGCGAGAAGATCACGATCAGCCACGGCAAGCTGCAGGTGCCCGAGAACCCGATCGTCGCGTTCATCGAGGGCGACGGCACCGGCCCCGACATCTGGGCCGCGTCGGTCCGCGTGCTGGATGCCGCGGTGGCCCAGTCCTACAAGGGGCGCCGCAAGATCGCGTGGGCCGAGGTGTACGCGGGCGAGAAGGCGGCGGCGGTGTACGGCAAGGACTGTCCGCCCAACCTGCTGCCGCCCGAGACCCTCGACGTCATCCGCCAGTACCTCGTCGCGATCAAGGGCCCGCTCACCACGCCGGTGGGCGAGGGCTTCCGCTCGCTGAACGTGACGCTCCGCCAGGAGCTGGATCTCTACGTGTGCCTGCGTCCCGTTCGCTGGTACAAGGGCGTGCCCTCGCCGGTCAAGCACCCCGAGAAGATCGACATGGTGATCTTCCGCGAGAACACGGAAGACATCTACGCGGGCATCGAGTGGCTCACCGGCAGCCCCGAGGCCAAGAAGGTCATCGACTTCCTCCAGAAGGAGATGGGGGTCAACAAGATCCGCTTCCCGAACAGCTCCTCGATCGGGGTGAAGCCGATCTCCAAGGAGGGCTCGGACCGCCTCACCCGCGCGGCCATGCGCTACGCGATCGAGAACGGCCGGCGCAACGTGACGCTCGTGCACAAGGGCAACATCCAGAAGTTCACCGAGGGCATGTTCATGAAGTGGGGCTACGAGCTGGCCAAGAAGGAGTTCTCGGACCGCCTCGTCTCCTGGGACGAATGCGGGGGCAAGCCGCCCGCGGGCAAGATGCTGGTGAAGGACGCGATCACCGACGCGTTCCTGCAGCAGATCCTGACCCGGCCGGACGAGTTCGACGTGATCCCGTGCTGCAACCTGACCGGGGACCTGATCTCGGACGCGCTCGCCGCGCAGGTCGGCGGCATCGGCATCGCGCCGGGCGCCAACATCAACTACGACACCGGCCACGCGCTGTTCGAGGCCACCCACGGCACCGCGCCCAAGTACGCGGGGCAGGACAAGGTCAACCCGGGCTCGGTCATCCTCTCCGGCGAGATGATGCTGCGCTACATGGGCTGGACCGAGGCGGCCGACCGGATCATCGCGGGCATCGAGAAGACGCTCGCCCAGAAGACGGTCACCTACGACTTCGCCCGCCTGATGGACGGGGCCAAGGAAGTGAAGTGCTCGGAGTTCGGCACCGCGATCATCAAGAGCATGGAGAGCCTTTGATGACAGCGCGGCAAGTCGGCAAGGCCGAGATCCTGAGCGAGTACCGGCCGCGGCCGAAGATCTCCGTCATCGGCGCCGGCAATGTCGGCGCCTCGGTGGCCCAGTACGCGGTCGAGCGCGAGCTGGGCGACGTGGTGCTGGTGGACGTGGTCGAGGGGATTCCCCAGGGCAAGGCCCTCGACCTCGCCCAGGCGGGGCCGGTGCACGGCTACGACTCGAGCCTCACCGGCAGCAACGGCTACGACGAGACCGCCGACTCGGACATCGTGGTGATCACCGCGGGGCTCGCGCGCAAGCCGGGCATGACGCGCGACGACCTCCTGTTCAAGAACGCGGAGATCGTGGGCTCGGTGGTGG
>DATFUK010000143.1:0-6848 GCA_035260865.1 Candidatus Methylomirabilota bacterium
ATCCGTACACCGGATACTCGCGGTCCGCCTCTTCCATGATGCGGTCCCGCGTCACCTTGGCGATGATGGAGGCCGCCGCCACCGAGGCCGACCGCCGATCGCCTTCCACCAGGTTCCGCTGCGGGCAGCGGAGCCCCGGCACCGTCACGTAGTCCGTCAGCACCAGCTCCGGCTCGACCCCGAGCGCGCCCAGCGCCTGCCCCATCGCCAGCCGCGTCGCTTGCAGGATGTTGATCCGGTCGATCGTCAGGTGATCCACGATCCCGACCCCCACCCCGAGCGCCCGCTCGCGGATCACGTCGAAGAGGCGCCGCCGCTCCTCCGGCAGGAGCTGTTTCGAGTCGTCCACTCCCGCGATCCGCGCGCCCGGCGACAGCACCACCGCCGCCGCGACCACCGGCCCGGCGAGCGGGCCCCGTCCCGCTTCGTCCACGCCCGCGAGACGGGTGATGCCCCGTCGCCACGCGGCGCTCTCGAAGTGGTAGGGCGCGCCCACCGGCCGGGCCCGGTCTCAGCTCTCCCCGGAGGTGGTGGGCACCTGGGCGATGCGCTTCTCCTTCAGGCGCGCCGCCTTGCCGACCAGCTCGCGGAGGTAGTAGAGCTTGGACCGGCGCACCGTCGCCCGCTTCATCACCTGGATCTTGTCGATCCGCGGCGAGTGCACCGGGAACGTGCGCTCCACGCCCACCCCGTAGGAGATGCGCCGCACCGTGAACGAGGCGCCGGTGCCGCCGCCGCGGCGGCGAATGCACACGCCCTCGAACGCCTGCAGCCGCTCCTTCTCGCCTTCCACCACCTTCACCATCACCTTCACGGTGTCCCCGGGCCGGAAGCCGGCCCGGTCCTTCTTGAGATCACCCGCCTCGACGATTCGGATCGCTTCCATGATCTGACGCTCCTTGCTCGATGATTAGTCCAGGAGATCCGCCGGCGTCCGGCCCTGCCGGAACCCGTCGGTCCACTTCTGCTCTTCCGGAGTGAGGTCGGCGGTCTCCAGGAGATCCGGCCGGCGCTGCCACGTGCGCCACAGCGACATCAGGGTGCGCCAGCGGGCGACGCGGCCGTGATCACCCGAGCGCAGCACCTCGGGCACCGCCGCACCGCGAAAGACCTCGGGCCGCGTGTACTGCGGATGCTCGAGCAGTCCCCGCGCGAAGGAATCGCGCGCGGGCGCGTCCTCGTCGCCCAGCACACCGGGCAGCAGGCGTGTGACTGCGTCCGCCACCACCAGGGCCGCCGGTTCGCCTCCGGTCAGCACGTAGTCGCCGATGGACAGCTCCTCGTCGACGAGCTGCTCGCTCACCCGCTCGTCCACCCCTTCGTAGCGGCCGCACACGAGCACCAGATGGGGCCGGCCGGCCAGTTCCCGCGCCACCACCTGGCTGAAGCGTCGGCCGGCCGGACCCAGCAGGATCACGTGGGCGGGCGCCCCGGCCGAGCCCACGGCCCGAAGGGACTCGATGGCCCCGGCCAGCGGCTCCGGCTTGAGGATCATGCCGCCGCCGCCGCCGAAGGGCGGCTCGTCGGTCACCCGGTGCCGCCCGCTCGCGTGGTCCCGGAGGTCGTGCACGCGGATGTCCACGAGGCCGCGCGCGCGGGCCCGGCCCAGGATGGACTCGGCGAGCGGCGCCTCCAGCATCCCCGGGAACAGGGTCACGATGTCGATCCTCACAGGTCGAGCAGCCCTTCCGGCGGATCGATCACGATCCGGCGATCCGCCACGCTGACCTCCACGACGATCTCGGGTACCGCCGGGATGAGCCGCCGGCGGGTGCCGTCGTCGATCAGCCACAGCTCCTGGGCGCCCGGCTCCACCCCCGCGAAGCGGCCCACCTCACGCCCGTCGCGCGTCTCGACCACCGCCCCCTCGAGCTGCCACGGATAGAAGCTGCCTTCCACGGGAGGCAGGACCTCCTCCCGGCCGACCGCCAGCAGCTGCCCACAGAATCGCCGCGCCGCCTCGGGTGAATCTACACCGTCCATCCGAAGATAGACGGTGTCTCGCTCGAAGCGGCACGCCGCGATGCGGCACGGCTCCCGCCGATCTCCGACGGGCTCCCACAGCGTGCACGACATGTGCGCCTTGAACCGCTCGCGCGGCCGGTCGGTAAGCGGGCGCACCTTGACCTCGCCGCGAAGCCCGTAGGGCCGCAGCACCTCGCCGATCGTCACGAGGGGCGCTCCCGTCACCTGATCCGCTACGCCTTGACCGCGCCCGCGGCCTTCCGCGCCCGCGCCAGCAGGGTCTTCACGGTATTGGAGGGCTGGGCCCCCTTGTCGATCCACGCCTGGGCCTTGTCGACCTCGATCTTGATGGTCGGCGGCTCGGTGAGCGGGTTGTAGTGCCCGAGCACCTCGATGAACTTCCCGTCCCGCGCCGCGCGCGAGTCCGCCACCACCACGCGGTATGCCGGCTTCCGCGTCGTTCCCGTCCGTCTCAGCCTGATGTGCACCGCCACTGGTCACCTCTCTGTTCGGTTGTCGTGATGCTGCGTGGTCCGGGGCTCAGCGCGGCAGGAAGGGCAGGGCGCCCTTGAACTTGCCCATCCGGCCCTCCATGTTCTTGAGCCCCTTCATCATCTTCCGGAGCTGGGCATACTGCTTGAGCAGCCGGTTCACGTCGGAGACGCTCGTGCCGCTGCCCCGCGCGATGCGGGCGCGGCGGCTGCCGTTGATGACCGACGGCTCGCGTCGCTCGTGCGGCGTCATCGACGCGATGATCGCCCCGTACCGATCCAGCTCCTGCTCTTCGCCCTTCATCTCCTTGGGTAGCCCCTTGGCGCCCTTGAAGAACGGCACCATGTCCATGAGCTGGCCGAGGGGGCCCATGGAGCGGAGCTGCTTGAGTTGGGCGGCGAAGTCCTCCAGCGTGAACGTGTCGTCGCGGATCTTCTGGGCGAGCGCTTCCGCCTGCCCGGCGTCCACGGTGGCCTGGGCCTTCTCCACCAGCGACAGGACGTCGCCCATGCCGAGGATGCGCTGGGCCAGCCGATCCGGGTGAAACGGCTCGAGCGCGTCCGTCTTCTCGCCCACGCCCACGAAGGCGATGGGCCGGCCGGTGACCTGGCGGACCGAGAGCGCGGCGCCGCCGCGGGCGTCGCCGTCCATCTTGGTGAGGACCACCGCGTCGATGCCGATCGCCGCGTTGAACCTCTCGGCCACCGTCACCGCGTCCTGGCCGGTCATCGCGTCCACCACCAGCAGGACGTGGTGCGGGCCCACCGAGCGCTTGATCGCCCGCAGCTCCTCCAGCATCTCCTCGTCGATGTGCAGGCGGCCCGCGGTGTCGAGGATGAGCGGGGACAGCCCGCGTCGCGCCGCTTCGTCCCGGGCCGCCGCACAGATCTCCACCGGCCGCTGCGTGGCCTCGCCCACCACCGGGATCCCGAGCTGGGCGCCCAGGGTCTTGAGCTGGTCCACCGCCGCGGGCCGGTACACGTCGGCGGCCGCGAGCAACGGATGCTGTCCCTGCTTCTGGAAGTGGCGCGCGAGCTTCGCCGCGCTCGTCGTCTTGCCCGAGCCCTGCAGGCCCACCAGCATCACGACCGTCGGAGGGTGGGGCGCCATCGCCAGGCGGTGGGCGGAGCCGCCGAGCAGCTCCACCAGCTCGTCGCGCACCACCTTGACCACCTGCTGCCCGGGCGTCAGCGACTGGAGCACGTCCTGCCCGACCGCCTTGACGCGGACCCGGTCGATGAAGCCCTTCACGACCTTGAAATTGACGTCGGCCTCCAGCAGGGCCACGCGCACTTCGCGCAGGGCCTCCTGGATGTTCTCCTCCGTCAACCGGCCGAATCCGCGGAGCCGATCGAGGATGCCGGTCAGACGGTTGGTCAGGCTATCGAGCATCGAGTTCTACCACCAGGGGACAGTTTGTGGAAACGCTAAAGGATACTGACGAGGCAGTAAAAAGTCAAGCCCTTCTCGGTACTTCCGACGCACTCCGCAGGGCGACCAGCGCGGCGCCCGGATCGGGCGCGCCGAAAATGGCGGAGCCCGCCACCAGCACGCCGGCCCCGGCCTGGGCGAGTGGCCCGGCATTGTCGGCCTTGACGCCACCGTCGACCGAGACCAGGCCCGGCCGGCCGGCGAGCATCGCCCGCAGGCGCCGGACCTTCTCGTAGGCGGTGGGGATGAACGACTGGCCGCCGAAGCCGGGGTTCACCGACATGACCAGGACCAGATCCAGGTCGTCCAGGACGTACTGGAGGACCTCGGGCGGGGTCGAGGGATTGAGGGCGGCGCCGGCCCGAGCCCCCGCTTCCCGGATCAGGGCGAGCGTCCGCTCCAGGTGGGCGGACGCCTCGACGTGCACGGTGACGTAGTCGGCGCCGGCCTTCACGTAGGTCTCCACCCAGCGCTCGGGCTCCTCGATCATGAGGTGCACGTCGAGCGGCAGGCGCGTCCGCTTCCGGATGGACTCGATCACCGGCGGGCCGATGGTGAGGTTCGGAACGAAGTGTCCGTCCATGACGTCCACGTGGAGCAGGTCCGCGCCGGCCGCCTCCACCCGCGCGATGGCCTCGCCGAGCGCGGCGAAGTCGGCCGACAGGATGCTGGGCGCGATCTTCATGATGCGACGACCTTACTCCAAAGCGCCGAGGGTCGCAAAGGGCGGGTCAGGGCCGCGGCCGCCGGATCAGCCGCACCGCGGTGAACCCGTCGGTACCGTGGACGTGGGGGAGGCATCGGATCACGCCGCCCGCGTCGGGCGTGACCGGGAAGTTCGCGGGCGCATCCACGCCCCAGTCGGGATGCTCGTCGAGGAAGGCCTGGACCACCGCGTCGTTCTCCTCCGGCTCGAGCGAGCAGGTGGCGTAGACGAGGCGGCCGCCCGGCTTGGCGAGCGCGGCCGCCGCGGTGAGAATGCCCCGCTGCTTCTCGGCGAGCCGACCGAGCTCCGTCTCCTCGCGCTTCCACTTCACGTCGGGATTTCGGCGCAGCACGCCGAGGTTCGAGCACGGCGCGTCCACCAGCACCCGGTCGCAGCGGCCCTTCCAGCGTCCCGACACCGAGGCCACCCCGCCCGCGTGCGCCTCGACGACGGAGACGCCGAGCCGGGATACCGCCTTGGTCAGGAGCCCGAGCCGTCCCGCGTGCGGATCCATGGCGATGATGCGGCCGCGGTTGCCCATGAGCTGCGCCACGTGGGTGGTCTTGGTCCCGGGGGCGGCGCACGTGTCCGCGATCAGCTCGCCCGGCTGCGGATCCAGCAGGCGCGCGATCAGCATGGACGCCTCGTCCTGGATCACGCACCAGCCGGACGCGAAGGCGGCCCAGCGCCCGACGCCGCCCCGGCGGACGGTGAGCCCGTCCGGCGCGAGCAGGGTGGGATCGGTATCGGCCAGCTCCTCGTCGCGGAGGCGGGTCGCGAGGTCTTCGCGGGAGATGCGGAGGGTGTTCGCGCGGATGGTCACGGGCGGGCGCTCGTTCAGCCCCGCCATGAGGCGCTCCGCCTCCTCCAGCCCGTAGCGGGCGATCCACCGCGCGGCCATCCAGTCGGGGAACGACCAGCGGATCGCGGCCGCCTCGATCGGATCGGCGGGCAGGCGGGGCGCGGCCGGCGCCCGCGTGAGGGCGCGCAGCACCGCGTTGACGAACTCCGCGGGCCCCGGGTTGCGCGACTTGAGCCGCGCGATGCTCACCGCCTCGTCCACCGCGGCCCAGCGCGGCACGCGATCGAGGAAGAGGAGCTGATACGCGGTGAGTCGCAACACCGCGCGCACCCAGGGGTCGAGCTTGGCGAGCGGGCGGTTGAGATGCGGGGTGAGGCGCCAGTCCAGATGCCTCCGCCAGCGCAGCGTCCCGTAGACGATCTCGGTGCAGAGCCCCGCGTCGCGTGCGTCGAGGTGCGCGCGATCGAGCGCCGCCTCGAGCGCGAGATCGGCGAAGGCGCGGTCCCGCTCGACGCGCACCAGGATGTGGAGCGCCTCGTAGCGCGCCTGGGAGACCGGCCCCGCCTTGAGAATCGGGCTCACCGCGGGGGCACGCCGACGCGAGCACCCGCCGCCAGGCGCGCGCCGCGGAGGAAGTCGGCCCACCGCATCGCCTTGCGGTTCTCCGGCTGAACCTCGAGCGGGAGGAGCAGGCCGTCACCGGTGGCGATGGCGACAGCCCCCTCGGGCTGGGACGGGACGAGGCTGCCGGCGGGCGAGGCGTTCGCGGGCGCGGCCAGCGCGGTCGCGCGCCAGATCAGGAGCCGGCCGGCCGGCGTGAGGAGCGCCGCGCCCGGCCACGGGTTGCAGCCCCGCACTCGGTTGACGAGATCGCGCGCGGGCTCCACGGGACGGAGCCAGCCGTCCTCCTTCTTGAGCCGCGGGGCGAGCGTGGCCTGGGCGTGATCCTGCGGGATGCGCGGCAGCGTGTCGACGGCCTCGAGCGTCCGCAACAGGAGCCGCGCGCCGATCTTCGCCAGTCGCGCGGAGAGCTCGCCGGCCGTTTCCTCGGAGCCGATCGGCGTCGCCTCGGTCAGCAGCATGTCGCCGGTGTCCATCCCCGGGTCCATCTGGAACGTGGTGATCCCGGTCTCGGTCTCGCCGCGCACGATGGCCCAGGCGATCGGTGCGGCGCCCCGGTAACGGGGCAGCACCGAGCCGTGGACGTTGATGGAGCCATGAGCCGGCACGTCGAGCACCGCCTTGGGCAGGATCTGGCCGAAGGCCGCGACCACCGCCACGTCGGCCCGGTACTCGGCCAGGCGCTCGGGCCAGCCCGCGTCGCGGAGCCGGGGCGGCTGCAGCACCGGCAGCGCGGCGGCGAGCGCGCGCTGTTTCACCGGCGACGGCGTCACCGCGCGGCCGCGGCCCGCCGGCTTGTCGGGCTGGGTAATCACCGCCACCACCTGATGA
>DATFUK010000144.1:0-9344 GCA_035260865.1 Candidatus Methylomirabilota bacterium
GTCGAGCCCCTCGGCGGCCGGGTCCACGCCGGTCACCACCGCGCCCAGCTCGGCGAAGAAGACGCTGTCGCGCCCCTCGCCGCAGCCCAGGTCCAGCACCGCATCGCCGGGCCCGACGAGGCGCGCGATCTCGCGCGCCCATTCCGACGGGTCGGTGCCGAAGACGTAGCGCTCCGGATCGCGGGCGTACTCGCGCGCCCATGGGCTCCACGTCGTCATCGAGCTCGACGATGCGCTAAGCATGCCCCGGAGATGTGCAACCGCGGTGCCACCACTTTCCCGCGCCCGGCCGCCGGATTCCTGCGCTCGCGTCACGCCGAACGCTCGGGCTCAGAAACTCTTACCGGGTAGTTTGCCGCCCACCCGGGTGCTAGGCTACCCGGCAAAGAACAGGAGGAACGGATCGTGGCCCTGATCGACAAGAGCGAGTTCGTCGGCCTCGAGGGTGTGGCGCACCTCTGCACCGGGGGCGAGGCACCGTGGCTCCGGTCTCACACCGCCGCCTGCGAGCGGTTCGGCGCACTCAAGAGCGCGGGGATGGCCGGGCGCGAGGAGATGTTCGTCACCGGCGAGCGGGCGCGCGGCCGCGCGGCCCGGCTGCTGGGCGTCGCCCCAGCCGAGCTCGCGTTCCTCGCCCACTCCTCGGAGGGTCTGAACCAGGCGGTACGCTCGGTCGAGTGGCGCGCAGGCGACAACGTCGTCTTCGCGGACGTGGAGTACCCCTCGCTGATCTACCCGGCGGCCTTGCTGCGCGAGCGGGGCGTGGAGCCCCGCGTGGTCCGCGCGCGCGGCCACCACGTGGCGATGGACGATCTGGCCGCCCAGGTGGACCGGCGGACGCGGCTCCTGCTGGTCAGCCAGGTGAGCTACCTCACCGGCCAGCGCCTCGACCTGGCCCGCTGCGCGGAGCTGGCGCACGGCGCGGGCGCGCGGCTCGCGGTGGACGCCACGCACGCGGCCGGCGTGGTGCCGGTACCCGGCGCGCTCTGCGACTTCGTGGTGTCGAGCTGCTACAAGTGGCTGCTGGCCACCCACGGGGTCGGGCTCTTCGCCTACAGCGCCCGCCGGGTGGGTGAGCTTCAACCGGCCACCGTCGGCTGGCACAGCGTCGGGCATCGCGGCGGCCTCGACGATCCGCTCGCGATGCCGTGGCGGCCGGACGCCTCGCGGCTCGAGGCGGGCAACCCGAGCCTGCTCGGCCTGGCCGTGCTCGACAGCGCGCTCGCGCGGCTCGAGCGGCTCGCGCCGGTCGACGTGGAACGCCACGCGCAGGCCCTCGGGGCCGAGCTGATCGAGGGGCTCCGGTCGCGCGGCTGGCCGGTGATCACCCCGGAGGCGCCCGAGGAGCGCGGCGGCAACGTCTGCTTCCTCGCGGAGGACGCGGCCGGGCTCGCCGCGAAGCTGGCGGCCCTGCGCGTCCTCGTCTGGGGCGGGGAAGGGCGGATCCGGGTCTCGCCCCACGTGCACGACGACCGGGACGATGTGGAACGCTTCTTCGACGCGCTGGATCGGGTCGCGGCCCGGCCCCGGCTCTCGACGTCCGCCCGGTAGGGCCTCCCGGAGGTCCGGCCGGCGCTCACCTAGCCATTCGGCTGATTCCCGCGGCGGCTCGCCCGGCGCATGCTGGGGGCGAGACCATCACCCGCGAGGAGGAACCGAATGGACACCCTGCAGTCACTCTCGAATGATCTGGCGGCCGCCGTGGAGCGAGTGGCGCCGGCCGTGGTGGCCGTGCACGCGCGCCGCCGGCTGCCCTCCACCGGCATCCACTGGCAGCCGGGTGTCGTCGTCACCGCGGAGCACACCGTGAGGACCGCGGAGGACATCACGGTCACGATGGCGGATGGACGCTCGCTCCCCGCCGTGCTCGCCGGCCGCGACCCGGGAACCGACCTGGCCGTGCTCCGGGTGGCGGACGCGGGATCGGTCGTCGCCGCGTCCGGTGACGACGCCTCGCTGCGGGTCGGCCACATGGTGCTGGCGGTTGGCTACGGGCCCCGCGCGAGCTGGGGCGTGATCAGCGCCCTCGGTCCGAGGTGGCGAAGCTGGCGGGGCGGAGACATCGACCGCCTCGTGCGGCTCGACCTGGTTCTCTATCCCGGCTTCTCCGGGGGGCCGCTCGTCGACGCGGCCGGGCGGGTGGTTGGCCTGAATACCTCGGGTCTCGCTCGGGAGACACGGCTGGCGCTGCCGGTGACGTTGGTGAAGCGGGTGACCGACGAGCTGTTGCGCAAGGGGCACGTCTCGCGCGGCTATCTGGGTCTGGGCATGCAGCCGGTCCGCCTCCCCGAGCCGCTCGCCTCCCAGCCCGGCCTGGGCCCCGGGGGCCTGATCGTCGTGATGGTGGAGCCCTCTGGACCCGCGGCGCGCGCCGGCGTGCTGCTCGGCGACGTGCTCGTGGCGCTGGACGGAGCGCCGGTGGGCGATCTCGACGACGTGCAGGCCCGGCTCGGATCCGACCGGGTCGGCGTCGAGATCCCCGCCATCGTGCTGCGCGGCGGGGTCCGCACCGACCTGCGGATCACGGTGGGCGAGCAGCCGCGGCGGCGGGGCTGATGGGCGCGGTGACGGCGGAGCCGGTCGCGGCCGCGGCGTCCGGGCTCGCGGCACGGCTGGCCGGCGTCACGGTCGAGGTGCGGGGGCGCGGGCGCGACTCCTCCGCGGGTGCGCCGGCGGGGGCGGGCGTGGTGTGGCGCGCCGACGGGCTGATCCTCACCAACGCCCACGTGGCGAAGGGCGCCGTCTCGATCGTCTTGCCGGACCGGCGCGTCCTCCCGGCCCGGCTCGTCGCCCGTGACGTCGAGCAGGATCTGGCCGCCCTCGTGGTGGAGGCCACCGGGTTGTCCGCCGCGGAGATCGGCGACTCGGACGCCCTGCGGGTCGGCGAGCTGGTGCTGGCGGTCGGTAACCCGCTCGGCATCGTCCGCGCGCTCTCGGCCGGTCTGGTGCACGCGACGGGGCGGCGCTTCATCGAGGCCGATCTGCGCCTCGCGCCGGGCAACTCCGGCGGCCCGCTGGCCGACGCGCGCGGCCGGGTCGTCGGGCTCAACGCGATGATCGTGGGCGGGCTCGCGGTGGCGGTGCCGAGCCGCGCGGGCTGGCGATTCGTCCGGGAGCGGCTCGTCGCGTGACCCGGGTGCTCGTGGCGGCGCGGCGTGCGGCCGCTCGAGCTCGCCTCGAAGCGATGGTGACGGGCGCGCCCGCCCTGCGGCTGGTGCCGGCGTTGCCCGGCGTGCCGGTGGCCCGACAGCTGGATGAGCTACGCCCCGATCTGGTCCTGCTGGATCTGGAGGGTGAGCGACTCGAGATGGTGCTCGAAGGCCCGTGGGGCGCGAGCCGCGCCGCGCTCATCGTGCTCACCGCGGAGCCGCGCCAGGTGGTCGCCGATGAGCGGCTCGGACGTGGCCCGGTCCGGGCGGTCCTGCCCAGTGACGCCACCGCCGGCGAGGTGCTGGCCGCCGTGGACGCGGTCACGGCCGGTCTCGTAGCGTTGCATCCGGACGCACTCCGCCGCGCGCCTCGGCCCGTCCGCGCCGAGCCGGATCGGGCGCAGCCGCTGACCGGCCGCGAGATCGAGGTCCTGGGCATGCTGGCCGAGGGGCTCGGCAACAAGGTCATCGCGGCGAGGCTCGGCATCTCGACCCACACCGCGAAGTTCCACGTCGCCTCGATCCTGTCCAAGCTGGGCGCGGGCAGTCGCACCGAGGCCGTCAGCATCGGCATGCGCCGCGGGCTGGTCGCGATCTGACGCGCTACCGGCTCTTCAGGTGGAGCTTCAGACCCTCGTGTGAGGCCACGAAGCCCAGGCCTTCGTAGAAGCGCTTCGCGTCGGGCCGGGCCTTGTCGGTGGTGAGCTGCACCAGGTGGCAGCCGCGCTCGCGGGCCCGCCCGATCGCCCACTCGAAGAGGGCTTTCCCGAGCCCCTGTGACCGCTCGCCGCTGTCCACCCGCACGCCCTCGATCAGGGCCCGCCAGCCGCCCTGGTAGGTGAGCGAGGGGATGTAGGTGAGCTGCAGGACGCCCACCACCCGCTCGCCCCGGCAGGCGACGACGAGCTCGTTGTTGGCGTCCTGCTCGATGGCGCGGAAGGCCCGCGCGTAGGATTCGGGCAGCGGGCTCTCGTGGCGCTCCCGGGCGGCGCCGAGCGGATCGTCCGCGAGCAGACGCACGATGTCGGGCACGTCGTCCGCGCGGGCCCGCCGGAACGTCGGCGCGGCCTCAGGCATGCGTCACGTCGATCGCCAGCTCGCGCACGAAGCAGCCGGTGCCCCCCACGCGTGGGTGACACCGGCCGTCGCGCCGCTCCACCCAGACCCGCACGCGCCCGTCGCGGCCGAGCTCCTGGCCCTGCTCGATTACCAGCGGCGCGCGCGCGTCCGGGTCGATGAACTCGAGATGGTATGCGCCGAGGACGCCGGAGGCGGTGCCGGTGACCGGATCCTCCACCGTGCCCGATCGGGGCGAGGAGAAGTGCCGCGCGTGCAGGTGCGCGTCCGGGTGAATCGTCTCGATGCAGAACGGATGGATGGACGCGCCCGCCCGCCCGGCCAGCACCGACGGGAACTCGGCGGTGAGCGGCTTCATGCGGCGCATCGTACCCAGCCCGTGCACCGGCACCACCAGGGTCCAGACCCCGGTGTTGCCGTAGAGGATCGGGAGATCGGTACGCAGATCGTCCGGCCCGAGGCCGAGCACGCGCGCGAGCCCCGCGGGGTCGCCCTCGAAGGATTCGAAGCGCGCGGGCGGCTGGGCCATGATCACCACCGGCTCGCCGGTGCCGCCCGCCTCCACCGTGACCGGCAGCACCCCGGCGCGCGTCTCCAGGGTGAGCCGCCGCGGAAGCCCGGCGCCGGGCAGGCGGCGGTGCTGGTGGAGCGCGATCAAGGAGCCGACGGTGGCGTGGCCGCACAGGTCCATCTCGTGGCCGGGCGTGAAGTAGCGCAGGCGCAGGTCGGCGACGGTGGAGGGCAGCACGAAGGCGGTCTCGTTGAAGCCGACCGCGCGGGCGATCGCCTGCATGACCGCGTCGGAGAGGTCGCCCGCGTCGAGCACGACCCCGGCCGGGTTGCCCATGCCGGGCCGCGGCGCGAAGGCGTCGTAGTGCAGGACGCGCGCGGGCATCGGGTGCGCCCCGCGTCAGCTCCGGCAGCCCGCGGGCTTGTGCACGCGGGCCGTCGAGGCCGGGAACTTCGCGAGCTTGTCCCGGGGCCGGCGGGGGCGCGGCAGCAGCTCGCCGCCGCAATTGGGGCAGCGGCCGTGGAGCACGGCCTCCGCGCAGGCGCGGCAGAAGGTGCACTCGAAGGAGCAGATGCGCGCGTCCTCCGAGTCCGGCGGCAGGTCGCGATCGCAGCATTCACAGCCCGGCCGCAGCTCCAGCATGTATAGTCTCCTTTCGCGGGACGAGCATAGCACCCGAGCCCAGGAGGAGGAGATGGCCAGGAGCGTGGTGACGCCCGAGCGGTTCGCCAAGGGCAGGACCTTCGACCAGTACATGGGATACGTCGGCAGTCCCGAGAACCTCGCCCGCGAGGCCTTCGGCAGCTACTTCCCGGACGGCGGCGCCCGGCCCGCCCCGCGCAAGGACAACAGCGCGGTGTTCCGCGAGCGCTACGCCCGCGCGCGCCTGAGCGACCACCAGGCCTCCGCGATCAAGTGGCTCGCGGCCCAGCCGGGCGGCCCCGCGAAGATCCTCGTGATCTCGGAGGACTGGTCCTCCGACTGCCGGCGCGACCTGCCGTGGCTCGCGCGGCTGGCCGAGGCGGGCGGGCTCGAGCTGCGGATCTTCAACCGCGACGGCGCCAAGGTTCTCGGCACGCGGCGCCCCGATCCGGCGCTCGCGCCCGACGCCAACTACGACATCATGCTCGAGTTCCTCAACGGCAAGGACGGCGCGGAGTGGGCGTCGGTGCCGGTGGTGGTGGTCTACACCAAGGACCTCCAGGAGCTGCATCGCTACATGGAGTACCCGGCCATTTACCACAAGGACCCGGTGCGCGCCCACCAGCAGGCGGCGCGGGGCGGGGAGACCGCGGACCAGGCGCGGGATCGGGGGATGCGGGAGTTCACGGCCATGCAGGCGGGGCCGTTCTTCGACCTGTGGGCCGCCGCGTGCGTGGACGAGATGCTGGCCGCGCTCTACGAGAAGCGGATCTTCGCGAACACCTCAGCGGGCTGAGCGGGGCTCCATCAGCTCCAGGCGGTTGCCGAACGGGTCGTCGACGTAGACGCGCAGGTAGCCCTCGAGGGGCTCGTCGGTGGTGACGTCGTACCCGGCGCGACGGAGCTCGGCGATCAGGGCGTCGAGCCCGCTGACCAGCAGGCCCGGGTGTGCCTTCCGCGCGGGCCGGAAGTCGGGATCCACGCCCAGGTGGACCTTGACCGGGCCGCGCTCGAACCAGGCCCCGCCGCGGGCCGCGAGCGCCGGCGGCTTGGCCTGCTCGGGGATCCCGAGCAAGCCGGTGTAGAAGGCGCGCGCCTCCGCCTCGCGGCCGGCTGGCATCGCAAGCTGCACGTGATCGACGCCGACGATGGGCACGGTCTCGTCTCCTCCGGATCAGCAGGGCACGGGATAGGTGAGGAGCAGACGGTCCGCCGGGTAGCGCGCGGCCGCGTCGAAGCAGCCGGCCATCCGCGCGAGCGGGTCGTGCAGGTCGTGGAGATTGGCGCCGCGCTGCAGCTCGAGGTGCACGTGCTCGTAGCCGGGCCACGCGCGCTGTCCGGTGGTGCCGAGGGTGCCGATCCGCTGGCCACGGCCGACCGTCTCGCCGACCTGCACGGAGATCGCGGCCAGATGGCAGTAGATGGTCCGGTACCCGTGCGGGTCGTGGACCACGACCACGATGAGGCCGCAGAGAGCTCCGTTGTCGCGCGCCACCGTGATCCGGCCCTCCGCGGCGGCGAGCACGTCGGTCCCGACGCGGCCCTTGACGTCGATGCCGCGGTGCGGATCCAGTCGCGGATAGCCCTCGGCTCCCCGCCAGTCGCCGAACCCGGTGAGGATGCGCGGCGCGCCCGCGGGGGCGGGCGCCATCATGTACACGAATCGCGCGAAGGGCAGCACCACGAACAGGAGCGTCGCGACGGCCAGTACGGCCAGCCCGAGGGTGGGCCGGCGGATGCCGCGGCGCCAGTCGCGTGCCACTCGGATCACGGAGAGCACGAGCCCCGCGGCGCCGGCGATCGCGAGCGCGGGGAACACGAAGCGCGGCGTCCGCTGGGCGATCGCGGGCGAGGACGCGCCGAAGAGCACCGCCGCGGCGAGGAGAAGGACGAGCCAGCGGAGCCAGCCACTCACCGGAGACCCGGCCCCGGCGGCGGCAGGTACTGATCCCACCAGCCCGCCGCGGGCTCGATCTGCTCGACCACGTCGATCCACACGCCGGCCGGATCGAAGAGACCGAAGCGCCGCTGGCCGAAGGGCTCCTCCCGGAGCGACAGGGTGATCGGCGCGCCCTCCCGCGCGAAGCGCGCATGCTCGGCCCGCGCGTCCTCGACCTGGAACTCGAGACACATGCCTCGACCGTTGAAGGACTCGGGGCCCGGCGGCGCCGACGGGTGTCCCGGGTGCATGAACGCGAGGGTGGCCGGTCCGGCGTCGCCGGCACTGAGCAGGACGAACCAGGAGGCCTCGAAGACGATCTCGAGGCCGAACCATCGGCGGTAGAAGTCGCGGCAGGCGGTCAGGTGCTCGGTGACCACGATCGGGTAAAAGCTCTGAAGCCGCATGGCTCCTCCGCGCGTCAGTGGTGGACGCGGACCAGCCACGCGCCCTGATGGCACATCCACTGCTCGCCGACCGCGCCGTCCACCGCGTCCACGATGGGCCCGGTGGTGTGCTGACCCGACGGCCCCGTCAGCGCGAGTAGCGCGACGAGACCGACCGCCCGGATCACGGCCGGATCTCCATGGACGCGATCAGGTCGCGATCGAACGCGTATACATGCTCGACGGTGGCCTCCTTGAGGACCGCGCCGGCCAGGTCGCGCACCACCTGGTGCACCGTCACCGCCACGCGCCCGTCCGGCTCCACGGTGACGCCGCGCGGCTCCACGCGCGGGTCGATGAGGCCCCACTGCCGCGTCCAGTAGGCGCGGACGGCGGCGTGCCCGACGACGATTCCGCCCTCCATGCCGTTGGGCCAGATCACGTCGGGGTGCATCACGGCCAGGACCGCATCGATGTCGCGCGCGTTGAAGGCCGCGTAGGTGCGCTCGAGCACGGCGCGGGCGTCGGTCATGGCCGCCGCTTTCTCGCCCGCCCGCGTGAGGCCTTGCGATGGTAGGTGAGCGCGGTCTCGATGCAGACGGCCAGCTCCCGGACCGGCACGCGATCGCCTTCGTCGAAGACGATGGCGCGGTTGCCCTCGAACGTGAACGTGCCGGGGAAGGCGATCCGGAACGTGTCCACGAGGCTCGTCCGGCAGTGGAAATACATGGCGTACTGGTTCGGGTTCTTCCGCCGCCGGTCGATGCGAATGGTGCTGCCGCCGCCCGTCGCCGTCACGTAGGCCGGCTCGCCCCACCGGAGCGTCTCCTCCAGCGGGCCCACCCCCGCCTTCGCCGCGGTAGCGAAGATCAGCTGACGCAGGCGCAGGAGACGGCGGCGTGTGGGCGCGGGGTAGGCCTGGAAGACGCGCGCGACATCCTGACCCGTGAACGGGCGCGCCCGGGGCGTGCGGGCCGCGCTCACGAGCGGAGCTGGTCGCGCAGGAACCCGCCCACCGCCGCGTTGTACTCCTCGGGGACCAGCACCGGCGCGAAGTGGCCGCCGGTCTGGAGCACCGCGAGCTTGGCGCCGGGGATTCGGGCCGCGAGCTCCTCGGAGTAGAACGCCGGAGTCAGCGCGTCGTCGCCCGCCACGACCACCAGGGTGGGGCAGCGGATCTCGCCCAGGCGCGCGCGCCGGTCGAAGCGCACGATGGCGTCGATGCGGCTGGCCAGCACTTCCGTGGGAGGGGGCGCGGCGGCCAGGCGCTTCATCTCCTCCTCCAGGAGCGCGTCGTGCTCGCTGATCCACCGGGGCGGCCGCAGCATGACGACCGACGCGCGCCAGTAGCTCTCGAAGCCGCGGTGCAGCAGCAGCTCCTTGCGGGTCTCGAAGCAGCGCCGGAAGTAGGCGTCCTGCCCGGCCCACGTGGCGCTCAGCACCAGGCTCGTGATCCGGCCCGGATGGTCCTGGGCGATGGTCTGGCCGATGGCCCCGCCGGTCGAGTGGCCGACGTAGTGCGCGGACGCCACCCCGAGACGATCCATCAGGGCAACGGTGTCGGCGGCCATCTGGTCCACCGAGTACTGGATGCGCGAGTGGGTGCTGCGCCCCGCGCCGCGGTGGTCGTGCACGATCAC
>DATFUK010000145.1:0-6524 GCA_035260865.1 Candidatus Methylomirabilota bacterium
GTTGAGCGGGCTCTTGTCGAAGACCATGCCGACCACCTTGATCTTCGTGCCCCGCGCCGCGGAAGCGATGACCACCGCGCTGTCGGCGAGGCCCACGTCGGCCCGCCCGGTGTCCACCTTGGCGATCGAGTCGCCCGAGCCCTTGGAGTTCTGCATGTCCACGTCGAGGCCGCGCTGCCGGTAGTAGCCCTTCTCGAGGGCCACCCAGTAGGCCGCGTGGTCGCCCACCGGGAACCAGTTGAGCGCGAAGACGACCTTCTGGGGCGGCTGCTGCGCCCACGGCGCACCGCCGCCGAGCGCCACCAGAAGGCCGATGATCACGAGACCGACGAGAATCGAGACGCGTCGCATGTGTTGTCCTCCTTACTCCACGGTTTCCGCCCACGGCGCGATGCGCCGCGCGGCCAGCACCACCAGCCCGTACACCGCGAGACCGACCAGCGAGATCCAGACCAGGGCGGCGAAGGCCACCGGCGTGTTCATGCTGCCCTGGGTGGTGACGATCACGTAGCCGAGCCCCTGCTGCGAGGCGACGAACTCGCCGACGATGGCCCCCACCACCGCCGCGGTCGCGGTGATCTTGAGCGCGCTCAGGATATACGGGAAGGCGTTGGGGATGCGAATCTTGGCGAAGACCTTCCACTTGGGGGCGTTGAAGACGCGCCCCAGGTCGAGCAGCTCCTCGTCCACCTGGGTCAGACCGACCGCGGTGTTGATGACGACCGGGAAGAATCCGATCAGGGCCCCGATCAGCATGTTGGGCAGCACCCCGTAGCCCATCCAGAGCAGGAAGAGCGGGGCCACCGCGACCTTGGGCAGCGTGTTGACGAAGACCAGGAAGGGTAGCAGGGCCCGCGCGAGCAGCGGCGACCACGCCACCACGATCCCGAGCGCCACCCCCGCCGCGCCGGCCAGCGCGAAGGCGCCGACGATCTCGAGCGACGTGATGGTGAGATGCCGCAGCCACGGGATCTCTTCGCCCAGCATCGCGCGCGCGACGGTGAGCGGGGCGGGCAGCAGGTACTCGCGCACCCGCAGCACGGTCACCGCGAGCTGCCAGGCCACGATGAGCGCGACGAAGAGCGCGGCGGCGGGCAGGTATCGAAAGAGCGCGCGTCCGGTGCCGGTCATCGGAGAGCACGGCCATAGTACTCGACGCGCCCCGGGCCCGGGAGGCCAATGTGCTAGCCTGCCCTCCGTGCACACCCTGACCTTTCTCGAGCCCGGCCACTTCCACGCGACGCTGACCCTGAGGGCCGCGCACGCCGCGGTGGCCCCGGAGGTGTTCGTCTACGCGACCGCCGGGCCGGAGCTCGACGATTTTCTGGCGCTCGTCGAGCGCTTCAACTCCCGCGCGGAGCGCCCCACCGCCTGGCGGCCTCGCGTTCGACGGTCGGCCGATCCTCTGGCCCAGCTCCTCGTCGAGCGGCCGGGCGACGTGGTGGTGCTGGCGGGCCGGAACGGTGGCAAGGCTCGCGTGATGCAGCGGCTCCACGCGTCCGGCCTCCACGTGCTGGCCGACAAGCCGTGGCTGGTCGAGCCGGCGGATCTCGGCCCCATCCGGACCAGCCTCGCGGGCGGGCCGCTCGCGCGGGAGATGATGACCGGGCGGCGCGACACGATCGCGCGGCTCGTCAAGCGGCTCGTGGACGATCGCGAGGTCTTCGGTGGCTTCGCGGTCGACGGCGGGGCGAAGCCCGCCATCGAGCAGGAGAGCGTCCATCACTTCGAGAAGCGCGTGGACGGCGCCCCGCTCCGTCGTCCCTGGTGGTTCTTCGATTCACGCGTCCAGGGCAGCGGCGCGGTGGACATCCCCACGCACCAGGTGGACCAGGCGCAGTGGCTCCTCGACGCGGACGCCGCGCCGGCCGACGCGCCGACGCTGCTCACCGCGCGCGGCTGGTCCACGCGCGTGCCGCTGGACGTCTTCACCCGCATCTCGGGCGCGGGCGAGGTGCCCCCGGAGCTGCGCGACGCGCTCGAGGGCAACGCGCTGCGGGTCTTCTGCAACGCGGAGCTGACCTACCGCCTCCGCGGCGCGACGGTGCGCGCGGCCACCCGCTGGGAAGTCTCCTCGCCGCCCGGCGGCGGCGACACCTCGCGCCTCGTCCTGCGCGGGCGGGCCGCGGAGATCCGCGTCGAGCAGAGCGCGGAGACCGGCTTCCGCCGGCGGGTGGTCGTCGAGGGTCGCGGCGACACCGCGGAGCTCGCGCGCCATCTCGCGCGGGTGCTCACCGGGGGGGAGTGGCCGGGGGCGCAGGCCCACGCGGTGGACGCCGCGAGCTACGAGATCGACGTGCCCCCGGCGCTCGACGTGGGCCACGAGGCCCACTTCGCCGAGCTCCTCGACGAGCTGCTGGGCTGGATCGACACGGGCCACCGGCCCGCCGCGCTCGCCACCCGCACGCTCGCCAAGTACACGCTCCTGGCCGAGGCGGCCGCGGCCACCGCGCGCGACGAAGCCGCGGCGGGCTGACCCGCCCCCTCACCCGCCCGCTTCGAGCGAGTCGAAGGTCCAGCGCTCGAGCGGGATCATCGCGTCGAGATCGGGCTCGAAGGCCACGCCGTAGCCCGGAGTGGCCAGCGAGCCCACGCGCAGGCGGCCGTTCTCGATGCGCAGCCACGCCTCGCGCTCGTCGCCGGTGTAGAGATCGGCGTGATGGCGGAGCGCGGCGGCCCGCTCGCGCGGCGAGCAGTGCGCGAGCCCGCGCACGTAGTGATGGCCGTTGCGCTCGACGTGGGTGATGCCGAGCGCGCGGACGGTGGCCAGGTCCTGCTGCACCGGCACCACCGGCACGTTGGTGAGATCCTCCGCGCTCATGAACAGGCGCGCCGGCCCCGGCCGCCCAGTGTTCCGCCGCTCGACCAAGGAACGATTGAGGAACGACTTTATGATGCCCTTGCAGTTCTTGGTCGACACCCCGCGGTAGCCGAGCGCGAGAGCCCGCGGGAACGCCTCGAGGTCGCCGTCGCTCTCGTCGATGATGATGGAAACCCGACGGCCGAGCGCGGCGAGCCCGTCGGTGGCGGCGGCGTCCAGCGCGATGGCGCGGTCGAGCGGCTGCTCGATGAAGGCGGTGGAGCGCCAGAGACGGGCCAGCGCGGGCGTCCCCTCGATGGCCTCCACCAGCGCCGCGAAGTCGGCCATCGTCTTGTACTGCTCGTTGCCGTCGAGGGTGACCAGGTAGTCGTCCGCGATCAGCCGGTCGAGCGTCGCCGCGATGCGGGTGAGACGGTCCACGTCGTCGCCGAGCCGGCCGCCGACCTTCAGCTTGAAGTGCCGCAGGCCGTGCGCCGGCACGCACTCCTCGAGGGTCTGGGGCAGGCCGTCGTGAAGCCAGCCGTCGCCCGGCACGTCGCCCGCGACGATGGGATCGAGCAGGCCCACGGTGTGCCGGACCGCGACGGTCTCGGGCGCGGGGCGGCTCGCCCACGCGAGCAGGTCGGCGCGCGTCAGCTCGGGATGCACCGCCTCGGGGCGGATGCCGAGCACGTCGTCGCGCAGCATCGAAACGACGTCGCGGCCGGTCAGACGCCCGGCCGCGTCGGCGAGGGCGCGCTCGAACAGGGAGGAGCCGAAGGCCGCGGTGAGCCCGTTGAGCCCGAGCGCGGGACCGCCCCGCGCGCAGGCCGCATACGCCTCCTGCCACACGTCGAAGACCGGGCGCGGGGTCCGGGCCGCGTCGAGATACGCGGCCCGGGCGGCGCGGATGGCCGCGAGCTGGTCGGTGACGTTATCACGGAAGCTCTTGGCCGGATCCTTGTCGAACCACTTCGGCGGCAAATTGTCGGCCGCGAAGCCGCGCGCGCGGCGCCCGTCGGCCGCCTCCACGTCCACCGCCAGGTGGAGCAGCGGAAAGTGCGTGAGCGTGACCACGCCGTAGCGGAACGGCAGGCGCGTGCGCAGGTTGCGCAGGTGGCACGACGCGGCGGTGACCGCGAGCGCCAGGCTCACGGCCGGGCGTCGAGTGTCACCGAGGCCGCGTGATCCAGACCCTCGCGGAGGTAGACGAGCTGCACGGTCTCACCGGGCCGGCGGCGGTCGAGCTGCGCCCGCAGGTCCGCGAAGCCGTTCAAGCCCGTGTCGGCCAGGCTGACCAGCACGTCGCCCGCGCGCAGACCGGCCTTCTCGGCCGCGCTGCCCGGGATGACCGAGCTCAGTCGCACCCCGTCCCATCCGGCGCGCCCGTCCGCCGCGACCCCGAGGAAGGCACCGCCCCCGCGCTCGGCCGGCGCGGCGCGCTCGGCGCGCGCGGACCGCCGCCCCGACGAGGGACCCTGCGCAAACACCGGGCGCGGGCCGTCGGCGATCCGCGTGGCGACGCGCGCGCCCAGGTCGGCGATGCGCGCCATGCCGGCCACGTCGATCTTCTCCGCGGTGTCCGACGGCTGGTGGTAGTCCGCGTGCGAGCCGCTGTGGAAGAAGAGCACCGGCACCCCCGCAGCGTGGAACCGGGAATGATCGGACGCGCCGCCGCCGGCGCCGCGCAGATCGAGATCGAGCCCGACGCCACGCCCGGCCGCCTCGACGAGCGCACGGAAGCCCGCGCCGGTGTCCACGCCGCCGACGAGGAGGCTCCGGCCGTCCAGGCGCCCGACCATGTCGAAGTTGAGCATGGCCACCACGCGCTCGATCGGGACCGCGGAGGGCCGACCCACGTGGTGCGAGGACCCGAGCAGCCCGAGCTCCTCGCCCGCGAAGAGGATGAACACCAGCGTGCGGGGAGGCCGCGTCGCCGCGAAGGACCGCGCCAGGCCGAGCACGAGCGCGGTGCCGGAGGCGTTGTCGTCGGCGCCGGGATAGACCGCCCCGCGCTCGCGCCCGAGATGATCGTAGTGCGCGCCGATGACCACCGCCTCCCGGGCGAGCGCGGGGTCGGCCCCGGGCAGCACGCCGATCACGTTCGCGGCGCGGAGCGGCTCGCGCGCCAGATCCACGTCCAGCTCCACGCGCGCGCCGGTGGCGCCGCGGGCCAGCCCCCCGAGCCTCTTGCCGCCCGCGGCCAGCAGCGCGTCGGCGCCCGCGCGCGTCACGCTGCCCGAGAGCAACGCCACCGGTGCCGCGGTCGCGGCCACCGCGGGCAGCGCGTCCTCGACGATGAGCAGAGCCTGGGCGCCCGCGCGACGCGCCGCGATCAGCTTCTCGAGCCGCGACGTCCGCGCCGCCGCCCCGGGCTCCTCCGCCAGCGTGAGCGCGATACGTCCGCGCACGTCCACTCCCGCGTAGTCGTCGTGGCCGACGAAGACCAGCTCGGCCGATACCCGGCCGGGGGTCGAGCCGCCGTGCGGCGTCCACGCTTGCCCGACCGCGAGCGACTGGGCGGCGGGCCCGGCGGGTGCGAGCCGGCTGCCCGCGCCGGCACGCGTGGTCTCGCCCACGGAGAACTCCTCGAAGAAGGAGCCCGCGTCGCCGCCCGGCTGGAGACCGATTCGCGCCAGCTCGGCCGCGATGTACCGGGCGGCGCGCTCGCCGCCGGGCGTGCCGGAGCCGCGGCCCTCCATCTCGGGCGCGGTCAACGCCAGCACGTGCGCCTGCAGCTCGGCGGGCGCCGGGGGCGCGGGCGGCGCGGCGGCGGCGGTCAGCAGGAGGCAGAGGAGCGCGGCGGTCAACCCGGAAGCCCGGCGAAGGCGCGTCACGAACCTACTTTACCGCAGGAGACAAGAACGGCGGCTTGGCGGTACACTCGGGCCCATGTCGAACCTGGCCCGGACGGTCGTCCTGGCGGTCGCGGTCCTGCTGGCCGCGGCCGCGACCGCGGCGGCCCAAGACCACGGCGTGCCCTATGCCGATTCGCTGCGGGCCGAGTGGACCGTCGAGCCCACCCGGACTGGACGGGCCCAGGTGGTCGGGTACCTGCACAACAGCAACATCAAGGACGCGGCCAACGTCTGGCTCCGGGTGGACCAGCTCGGCGCCGACGGCGCGGTGGCCGGCAGCTACCGGCGGCGCGTGGTGGGCGACGTGCTCTCGGGCGGGCGCTCGGTGTTCGCGGTGCCGGTGGCCGACGCGGGCGCGCGCTACCGGGTGACGGTGGAGACCGCGGACTGGGTGAAGGAGTGCCGGTAGACCTGCTGGAAGCGATCGAGATCGAGACCGCGCCGAATCCTGACGCGGCGGTGATCTGGATGCACGGGCTCGGCGCCGACGGGCACGACTTCGAGCCGATCGTGCCCGAGCTGCGTCTGTCCGCGCCGACGCGCGTACGGTTCATCTTCCCGCACGCCCCGCTCCGGCCCGTCACTATCAACCAGGGGCACGTCATGCGCGCGTGGTACGACATCCGCGCGCTCGCGGGCGTGCGGCGCGAGGACGAAGCGGGCGTGCGCCAGTCGGCGCGGCAGATCGAGGCGCTGCTCGCGCGGGAGCGGCAGCGCGGCATCGTCGCCGGCCGGCTCGTGATCGCCGGCTTCTCCCAGGGTGGCGCGATGGCGCTCCACGTGGGGCTGCGCCACCCGGACCGGCTCGCCGGCATCCTCGCGCTCTCGTGCTACCTGCCGCTCTCCGGCGCGCTCGACACCGAGCT
>DATFUK010000146.1:0-2610 GCA_035260865.1 Candidatus Methylomirabilota bacterium
GCTGTACTCCGGGTCGCTCAGGACATCGTGATTGTGGACGGTGCGCCGCTCGAGAGCGGCGCGCCCCGCGTTGCTCCCGCGCCCCGGAGCCATGGGATTCTGCGCGAAGAACTCGACGAGCGCGGGAGAGACGTTGTGGCCGACCGTGAATCGCAAGAACTGCCCATCGAATCGGAAGATCAACCCGCGCTCGGCCTCGCACAGCCGGACCGCGTGCTCGGCCAGCGTCTCGAAGACGGGCTGCACGTCGAACGTGGACCGGCCGATCACCTTGAGGACCTCGCTGGTCGCCGTCTGTTGCTCCAGTGCCTCGCTGAGCTCCTTGTTGCGCGCCTCCAGCTCCTTGAACAGGCGCACGTTCTCAATCGCGATGACCGCCTGGTCGGCGAAGGTCTTCAGCAGCTCGATCTGTCGGTCGGGGAGCAGCCCGGCCTTGGCGCGGGTGACCGCAATCGACCCGATGGCAAGGCCGTCGCGTAGTATCGGGACGGCTGCGGCACTGTGATAGCCGCCGGCTGCCGCCATCGCGCCCAGGGCATAGTCCGGGTCGGCGTTGACATCCGGGATCTGCACGACACTTCGCTCGAGCACGGCGCGAGCTGCGACGCTCTTTCGACTGGGCGGGGCGGGATAGGCGCGTCGGTTGATCTCGAGGACCTCGGCGGTAAGGCCATGGTGGGCCGCGAAGTGAAGGAGCTGGGCTTCGAACCGGTAGACGAAGCAGTACTGGGCCTCGCAGAGCCGCGCCGCACTCTCGGCGATCATGTCGAACACCGGCTGGGCGTCGGCCGGAGAGCTTGAGATGACCAGCAGAATCTCGGCGGTCGCTGTCTGCTGATCCAGGGCTTCGGTCAGGGAACGTTGCAGCTCCGGATGCGACGGCACTGGTTGGACAGCCCCTTCGAGCCGCTGGAGGGGCGTACCACAGTCGTCGCAGTAGTTCGCCTGCGGGCGGTTCTCGTGCTGGCACCGGGAACAGTGCATGCTGCGCCCTCCCAGCGGATCGGAGCCCGGAACGGTCGGACAGATGGCACGAGGGTAGTCTGCCGAGTGGGAGGGGTCAAGGACCGAGAGCCCGGTTGTCGGGAGCACATGATCTGACCGCTCCCGAGAGCACGTGATCTGACCGCTCCACAGCGGGCCGACGGGGTGTCATCGCCCCCAGGGAGGTGGCGATGGCCTACACCCGGGCGGCCGTGGAGCGCGTCATGAAAGTGCAGGAGGCCATCTTGCGGGCCTTGAGTGGGCGGCAAAGCTGGTTGCAGGTCGCCGACGTCCTGGGCGTGAGCCCGCGCACGGTGCGGCGGCTCCGGTGGCGGTATGAGCGGTACGGCTACGACGGGCTGGTCGATCACCGGCAGCGGCGCCCCTCGCCGCGCGCGGTGCCCCTGGCCGAGGTGCAGCGGCTGCTGCGCCTGTACCGGGAGCGGTACGGGCCGCGGGACGGCCACCCGGGGTTCAACATCCGGCACTTCTACCAGGTGGCCTGCCGCGACCACGGGGTGCGCCTGTCGTACAGTTTCGTGAAGCGCGCGCTGCAGACCGCCGGCCTGGTGGGCAAGCGGCGCCCGCGTGGGCGGCATCGGCGCCGGCGCGAGCCGCGCCCGTGTTTTGGGGAACTGCTGCACCTCGATGGCAGTCGGCACCCGTGGCTGGCCCTGGTCGCCGACGCGCAGCAGACGCTCATCGCCGTGGTGGACGACGCGACCAAGCAGTTGCTCTACGCCCAACTCGTCGCGGGGGGCGAGAGTCTGGGGGCGATCATGACGGCGCTGCGGGCGGTGCTCGAGCAGCACGGCATCCCGGGGGCGCTCTACACCGACCGCGCCGGCTGGGCCGTCTACACGCCGACGTCGGGCAGCGCCCCCGACCGCACCAAGCGGACCCAGGTCGGCCGGGCCCTGGCCCGGCTCGGCATTGAACACATTGTGAGCTTCTCGCCCCAGGCCCGGGGCCGCAGCGAGCGGGCCAACGGCACGCTGCAAGGGCGTCTCGTCAACGAGCTGCGGGTCGCCGGGATCCGGACCCGTGCCGCCGCGAATCGCTATCTGCGCGCGCGCTTCATCCCCGACTACAACGCGCGCTTTGCGCACGCCCCGGCCGATCCCAGCAGTGCCTTTGTGCCCGTGGGGCGGCAGCCGGACCTCGACCAGATTCTCTGCCATGAGGAAGCGCGCTGCGTGGCGCGGGACAACACGCTCGTGCTCGATGGAGTGGTGCTGCAACTCGACAAGCAGCGCGGCCGGCGCAGCTGTGCCGGTCTGCACGTCCTCGTCCGCCGGCACCTCGACGGGCGGCATTCGGTCTGGTGGGGGCCCCGCTGCCTGGGGTGGTTCAGCGTCACCGGCCGGCCCGTCCGGGCGCGCGCGGCGTGAGCCCCAACCCGGAGCGGTCAGATCACGTGTCAAACGCGAGCGGCCAGATCACTTGTCAATGACAGACGCCGCGCGCTCGGTGCGCCGGGGCGTGATGCGGATCAGCACGCTCGTCTTCGCGGCCAGGCCTCGTCGGATATAGCGCCCCATGAACAGCGGCACCAGCAGCCAGTACTTCCACCGGTAGGTGGACAGCAGCGCCGCCTCGAGATCGGGCCGGTCGTCCACCCACTCG
>DATFUK010000147.1:0-4770 GCA_035260865.1 Candidatus Methylomirabilota bacterium
CACTTCGCGTGGAACCGCAAGTGCGTCTTTCGCTCTCCGAGACGCTTCAGGAAGAACGAAGCGCGAGCCGGCAGATTCTTTTCCACGATCCGTCCCTCCTCGATATACGTGATCTCATCGTCGCCGATATCGCTCTTGACCGCGACCCACTCGACGGTCAGGCCGTGGAATATGCAGGTGTGCCGCATACCGATCCGCTCCGTGGTCGCGGGCCGGTCGAGGCGCTCCACGGCCGCCAGCCACCGGGGTCGCTGGTCGAGATCGATCACCAGCTGATAGACCTCCCGCATCGGCGCGTCGATCTCCACCGCCACGGAGTCGTCCCCGAGCTCGACCACCGGGCTGATGCGCGGGGGTGGGTCCGCGATGGTGCTTCGTACCGCGGCGAGCGGGGCGTACTGATACTCGATGGTCCCGATGGCCGGGTACTCATCGTTCGATCGCTGCCACGCGAGAGCGCCCGGAGATTGCGGGAGGCTCGAGAAATCGAAACAGGTGGTCGTGGCGAGAACGTACTCGTCCGACGCAACCCGGTTCTTCATCAAGCGGTGGGCGACGACCATGTCGAGGCCCGAGCACTTCGTGAACTGCATGACCTTGATCTCCTGGACCACCCCGTGATGGGCGATGAACTTCAGGGTCAGGTTCGACGCCGTCTTGCAAGCGCCGCACTGGCAGATGGAGTCGCGCTCGATGATCTTGAGCTGCGTGTGGAAGCTTTCGAACATGCTCAGGCACTGCCGGACCAGGGCGTCGGCTTCGATCGGCTTGCCCTTGTGATAGAGCAGGAGTGCGTCGCCCTCGACCTCGGAGAGCACGAATTCGCCGCCGTTGGCCGCGAGGATCGCCTCCAGCAGCTCGTTGATGATGTGGGAGCTGTGGACGAGCTCGGTCTTGGTCAAGAACTCCGTGTATCCGCTGATATCCGGAAGCAGGATCGTTGCGCTTTCAGCCATGGGCCGTCATCCTCCGGGTGGCGCGTGTGATTCGTGAAAAACAATGCTCATGGCAGAAGGTCCGAGATCGGAATGGCGGAGTCAGGGAGCGCCAGGGGAGTCACCGAGTCGCCCCGGCGTAGCGTTGCCGTCGAAGCGTAGCGCCAGCCATAGACCCCGCGCGGGTCAGCCACCGGCTGGCGGTACACCTCCAGGACGTTGTCGACGAGGTTCACGATCCAGTAGTCTGCGACTCCGGCCCGGGCGTAGAGACTGGCTTTCTCCCCGCGGTCCAGCGCGAGGCTCGCCAGAGCCACCTCCACCACGAGCTCGGGGCGGCTCGGGTGAGACTCGATGTAGTCGCGGGGCCCCCCGGTCACGACGGCAATGTCGGGCTCCGGCTCGGACTCCTCGTCCAGGGCGACGGGCAGCTGCGCCTCGATGTTCCAGTCGGGGCCGAACACCGCGCGCAGCGCGCGCGCGACCAGGCGAATGCCGGTCGCGTGCGGCCGGCCCTGTGGCTCGCGGACGACCAGTTGTCCGCCGAGCAGCTCCAGACGCTCGTCGGGTGCGAAGGCGCCCAGGTCGATCAGGCGCTCGTACTCGACACGGGTCCAGTGCTTGATGCGGACGGAGGACACCACCATACGCCTCAAGCTAGTCCGGTTGTGCCCAGGTCGTCAACGTCCACTCGGCGATACTCCCAGCAGCTCGACCGCCTCCCGCTGACGACAGCTCCCCGGTCACGGGGACGCGGTAATTGCTTCGTGGAACGCGAGGCGCTCCCCAGGCATGGCGTGGTGTCGTGCGGCAAGTTCCGGTGTATGCAGGCAACACGCATCTGGCATGGCCGATGCTGTCATCGCGGCAAGCATCGCCGAAGAGGGGACAGCAGGGCCGTGGTGCAGGCCCGGAAAGGAGTAAGCCATGAACAACGTTTTCTATATCATCGGTGTCGTGGTGGTGGTACTGGTTGTTCTGAGTTACTTCGGATTGCGCTAGAGAAATCCCGATCGGTGAGGCCCCGGAAGCGGCAAAGGAGGGCGTCCATGCGCCATGCACTGCTGAGGGGAGCGCTGCTGGGCCTGCTCCTGACCCCGATCACCGCCGGGTGCGTGCTGCCGCCGGAGTCGGGCTCGTCCCGGCCGCCTGAGACGCAAGTGGTGCAGGCCGATGCCCGTGCACTGGCCTACGGCCGCTCGGCCGGCGAGATCCTGGACAATGCGCAGATCCGTGACAAGGTGCGCGCGCTCTTCGGGGCGGACTGGGCGCCGCCAACCCCGGGCGGCGTGGGAAAGCTGGCCGCGGCGGCGCCCGAGTACTTCGAGCTGGGCGGCCCGGTGCGGATGGTTCGCATGGGAGACGCCGGCTACATCACGGTCACCGGCTGCGCGAAGCAGGCCTGCGCGAGCCGGCGCGGGCTCCTGGTGATCCGCGAGGGCGGCGAGCAGCTGATGGCACGGCTCAGCGAAGGTGGCTTCCTGCACCACTACGCCTACGGTCCGGGTGTGGTCGGGGGACCGGCCGGCGCCGGGCCGGTGCTGGAGAGCGTGGTTCGCGAGCTCGAGCGCGTGTCCGAAGGGAGCCCGTACCCGCGCCCCGCGCCCTGAGGGTCCGCCGGCCCCCTCACCCTGCCCTCTCCCCTGAGGGGAGAGGGGTTGAGTGCGCGGTTACCCGGCGGTCAATTGTTCCCGGTCAATTTGTTCGCGGCCTCTCCCCAGGCCGTATCGGTAGGCAGGAAACACAGAATTTCCCCCGTTTTCTCGCGGCACGTCGGTTGCAGTCTCAGACCGCCGAGGGTGCAGTCAATCGAGTGGGCACGTCTGAGCGACGGGATCGACCAGACGGCCCAGACGGGGAGACACACACCATGTACGGAATAGGCAAGGTGACCGCGACGGCAAGCGTGATCGCGCTGGCATTCGCCGCCTCCGCCGGAGTGAGTGCGGCAGCGGACGACAAGAAGTCCACCACCGAGTCGATGAAGAGCACGGTCAGCGACTCATGGATCACCGCCAAGACCAAGATCGCTCTGTTCGCGGATAGCCGCGCGCCCGGGAGCGCGGTCAACGTGGAGACCAAGAACCAGATGGTGGCTCTCCGCGGCAAGGTCGACACCGCGGCCGAGAAGCAGGCGGCCGAAGAGATCGCCCGCGGCATCGAGGGCGTCCAGGGTGTCAAGAACGAGCTGCAGGTGGTGCCGGGGTCCGCGAAGAAGCTGGTCGACGTGAAGGACGATGAGATCACCCAGCAGGTGAAGAACCGCTTCGAGAAGGACCCGAAGCTGAAGAGCCTCGACGTGCGGACCGACAACGGGGTGGTGACGCTCCAGGGGCGGCTACCGAACATCACGGACAGCGCGCGGGCTTCGCAGATGGCGCGCGAGGTCCCGGGCGTCCGCGCGGTTCGCAACGACACGACCTATGACAATCCGAAGGTGAGCCTCGAGAGCGATCGCCCGGCGCGGGCGCGCCCGGTGAGCATGACGAGGCACCAGACGCCTGCCGCGGCGCCGGCCGCCGCGCGGACGGACGTCGAGGTCCGGATGGTGCAGGAGAAGCTGAAGGACAAGGGATTTGACCCGGGCCCTGCCGACGGGGTCTGGGGGCCGCGCACGGCAACCGCGCTCGGCGAGTTCCAGCGGAAAGAGAACATGACGGTGACGGAGCGCCTGGACCGGGAGACGCTCACGAAGCTCGCGCTGGCTCCCTCGAAGACGCAGACTCCGTAGTCGAGGGACAGTGGCCGGTTGACCGAGGAGCTGGGAAGGCGACTTCCCAGCTCCTCGTTGGTGGACCACCAGGAGGAGGACCGGGCCATGATCATGCGGATCACGTGGGGAAAGCTGCGGGCCGGCTCATGGAAGGACTTCGAGAAGACGTACAACGCCACGGTGGCGACCAAGGGGCGGAACATCACGGGGCTTCGCGGACGGTGGCTCCTTCAGGACACCGAGGACAAGGACACCGGGTTTGCGGTGAGTCTCTGGGAGAGCGCCGAAGAGATGCACACGTACGAGCAGGGCGACCTGTACCGGCAGGAAATCGCGCCGGCGCTGCAGCCCTTCTTCGTCGGCGACTACAAGACCTATCGCTGTGACGTCAAGTACATGCAATAGCCACTCTGCCCGTTCGTCCGCTTGACACCGCGCGGCCGCGCGACTAGGCTCTCGCCTATTCCATGCCCCAGACCAAGCTCGTCGGGGTCGACGTCGGCGGCACCTTCACCGATCTGGTGCTCGTCGACGAGCTCACCGGCGAGGTCCGGGTGGCCAAGGTCCCGACCACGGCGGCCAACCAGGCCGGCGGCGTGCAGGGGGCCCTGGCCGGCGCCGCGGCGGCAGCGGCCGAGGTGGCGGTGATCGTCCACGGGACGACCACCGCGACCAATGCGCTGCTTGAGCGCAAGGGCGCGCGCACCGGGCTCATCACCACGCGCGGCTTCCGCGACGTGCTCGAGCTGGGCCGGCGCACGCGCCCCACGCCCTACGGGCTCAAGGGCAACTTCGAGCCGCTGATCCCGCGCGATCTCCGCCTCGAGGTGGACGAGCGGGTCGACGCCGAGGGCCTCGTGGTCACGCCCCTGGCGCTCGACCAGATGCGCGAGGCGGTCCTGCGCCTCCGCGGGCAGGGCGTCGAGGCGCTGGTGATCCACTTCATGCACTCGTACGTCAACGAAGCGCACGAGCGCCAGGCCCGCGAGCTCGCCGCCACGCTCTGGCCCAACGCCTACATCACGGTGGGATCCGAGCTCCTGCCCGAGTACCGCGAGTTCGAGCGCGGCACGACCGCGGCGATCAACGGGTTCGTGCAGCCGGTCATCGACCGGTACCTGC
>DATFUK010000148.1:0-7271 GCA_035260865.1 Candidatus Methylomirabilota bacterium
CCGCCTCTGGCACGTCAAGCGCTGGAAGAAAAGGAAGCGGCAGCAGCAGAAAAAACATCGTCGGACACAGGAGGACCGCTAATGGCCGTCAAGCGCACTCGCACGGGGTATCAGCTCTGGTGGTATGACGTCGAGGGCCGCTTCCGGAAGCAGACGTTCCGGGGCATCGGGCGCGACGAAGCCGTCCGCCTCGAGCGCGAGATCTTGGCCGCGCGCGACCGCGGCGAGCGCCCGCCGGACGAACGCCACGCGCCCAACTTCGAGGCCTTCGCGACGACCTGGATCGACGAGGGCCGCGCCGGGTGGAAGCAGTCGACCCTGGCCCAGTATCAGCAAGTCCTGAAGTCGCAGCTGGGGCCCGTGTTCGGGGCGCTCCGGGTGAGTGCGATCACCGACTCGCGCATCCGCCAGCTGATCACAAGCCTGCACGACGCGGGGCTCTCCGCGCGGCGGATCAACCTGGCCCTGCTCGTCCTCAAGATGATTGTGCGGACGGCGGTGCGCCGCCGGTACCTCCGCGAGGACCCGACGGAGACCGTCCGATCGCTGCGTGAGCCCAAGACGGAAGTCGATCCGCTCGATCCGGAGGAGGTGACCGCCTTTCTGGCGGTGTGCCCGGCGTGGTGGCGGCCCTATTTCACGGTGGCGTTCTGGACCGGGGCCCGGCCGAACGAGCTGGCCGCGCTCCGGTGGGGCGACGTCGACGGGAGCCGTGGGATCGTCCGCATCCGGGCGGGCCGATATCGCGGGAAGGAGGGCCCGCCCAAGACAGCCAGCAGTGTGCGCGACATCGACCTGCTGCCGCCCGTGGTCGACGCCCTCAAGGCGCAGAAGGCCCAGCAAGCCGCGGAACGCCTCAAGGCGGGCCGCGGGGCCCCCGAGCCCGGCCAGGATTACGTCTTCACGGGACCGGAAGGGGGCCTGCTGAACGTGAACGCCCTGCGGGACAGGATCTGGTACCCCACGCTGACGAAGGCCGCCCTCCGTCGCCGCATCATGTACCAGACCCGGCACACCTTCGCCTCGAACGCCCTCGCCGCGGGCGACGCGCCGTCCTGGGTGGCCGCGACGCTCGGGCACGCGAGCCCCGAGATGCTCTTCAGCGTGTACGCCCGGTACATCCCCAACCGGACTCGCCGCGACGGCAGTGCGCTGCTTAGGCGGATAACCGAGCAGAAGGACGCGGAGACGGCCGAGCTCGCGGGCGCTGCGGTACTCCCGAAATACTCCCGCTGAGGCGGATCGTTTCTGGTTAGACTCGGTCGGTCGATGCCTTACAGATCAGTGGTGCCGAAGGGGGGACTCGAACCCCCACGGGTTGCCCCACACGCCCCTCAAACGTGCGCGTCTGCCAATTCCGCCACTTCGGCGCCAGCGAGCAGTGAGTATGCCGTCGCCCGCTTTCGCTGTCAATCTAGCGGCCGAGGCGCAGGATGCGTCCCACCCGTGACTGGCGCAGGCGCGGATCCAGCGCGTCGCGGATTCCTTCCCCCACGAGGTTGTAGGAGAGCACCGTGACCAGGATGGCGAGGCCGGGGTACAGCGTCATCCACCACGCGATCTCGATGTAGTCGCGCCCGTCGTTGAGGATGTTGCCCCACGTGGCGTAGGGCGGCTGGACCCCCAGCCCCAGGAACGACAGCCCGGCCTCGGTGAGGATCGCCGCGGGGATGCCGAGGGTCATGGCGACCAGGATGGGCGCGATCGCGTTGGGCAGGATGTGCCGGAAGATGATGCGCAGCGCGCCCGCCCCCACCGACTCCGACCAGATCACGAACTCGCGCTCGCGCAGGGTGAGGAACTCCGCGCGCACGAGCCGGGCCACCCCCATCCAGCCGGTGAGGCCGATGACGGTCATGATGGTCCAGATCGAGGGTTTGAGGAACGCGAGCACGGCCAGCAGCAGGAAGAAGCGCGGGAAGACCAGCATCAGGTCCACCAGCCGCATCACGATGTTGTCCACCACGCCGCCGTGGTAGCCGGCCGCCGAGCCGAGCAGCACCCCGATCGCGGCCGCGATCCCCACCGAGACGAAGCCCACCGCGAGCGAGATGCGCGAGCCGTGGAGCACCCGCGAGAGCACGTCGCGTCCGAGGGGATCGGTGCCGAGCCAGTGGCTGCTCGACGGCGGGGTCAGGATCTTCTTGGTGTCGGGGCGGTTCGGGTCCCACGGGGCGAGCAGCGGGGCCAGCACCGCGAGGGTCACGAGTACCAGCACTACCACGCCCCCGCATAGCGCGAGCTGGTTGCGGGAGAAGGTGCGCCAGAACTGACGGATCTCCCCGCGCGAGCCGCCGGCGGCCGCCATCTCAGCGCCTCCCCCGCCGCCCCGCGAAGCGGATGCGCGGGTCCACGAGGCCGTAGGTGATGTCGGCGACGAGGTTCGCGACCAGGGTGAGCGTGGCCACGATCACCAGGTTCCCCATCACCACCGGATAGTCGCGAGAGAAGACCGACTGCACCATCAGCTGGCCCATCCCGGGAATCGCGAAGATGGATTCGATGATGACGCTGCCGCCGATGAGCCCGGGCAAGGCCAGGGCCAGGATGGTGACCACCGGCAGCAGCGCGTTCCGCAGGGCGTGCTTGCTGATCACCGCCCGCTCCGACAGCCCCTTGGCCCGCGCGGTCTGCACGTAGTCCTGGCGCACCACCTCGAGCATGCTCTGGCGCATGTAGCGCGAGAAGCCGGCGAGCCCGCCGAAGGTGGCCACCACGATGGGCAGCACGAGGTGCGAGAAGAAGTCCCACTGCTGCTGCCAGAAGGACAGGTACTCCCAGTTCAGCGAGCGCAGACCCGAGATCGGCAGCCAGCCGAGCTGCACCCCGAAGAGGATCATCAGGAGCAGCGCCAGCCAGAAGTCCGGGGTCGCGAAGCCCACGAACACGAAGACGGTGGTGATCTTGTCGTAGAGCGAGTATTGCCGGGTCGCCGACAGTACCCCGATGGGGACCGCGAGCCCCACGATGATCGCCATCTCGATCAGGTTGAGGAACAAGGTGATGGGCAGGCGCTCGCCGATCTTGGTGAGGACCGGGCGGCCGTCGGGCAGGAACGAGCGACCGAAGTCGAGGCGCACCGCGCGCTTGAGCCACTGCCAGTACTGCACGTGGATGGGCTGGTCCAGCCCGAACTCCTGGATCAGCCGCTGCTTGACCTCGACCGAGGCGTTCGGGTCCTCCGGGGTCAGGAAGTCGAGGGGCCCGCCGGGGGCGAGGCTGATGACCACGTAGGAAACGAAGGTGATGCCGATCAGGAGCGGGATCGAGAGGAGGAGACGGCGGAGGGCGAAGAGCGCCATCTAGCCGGAGGTATACCGTTGCTGTTGCTTCGGGACGAACCACTCGGTGAAGTTGTGGAGGATGCCGGCCGGGGACGGGCTCACCCCGTGGATCCGCCCGGAGACCACCGGGAGGGCGTCCGCGGTGTAGAGGAAGATCATCGGCAGGTCCTCGGCGAGGATCTGCTGGATGCGGTGGTAGTAGCGCACCCGCTCCTCCTGCACGCAGGACGAGCGGCCGAGCTCCAGGAGATGATCCACTTCCGGGTTGTCGTACCCGGTGCGGTTCATCTGGTCCGGCCCCCGCTGCGAGGAATGCCAGACCACATACTGGTCCGGGTCGGTGCCGCTGCCCAGGCCCAGGACCACCACCTCGAATCGTCGCGGCTTGACGAACTCCTTGATGAAGGCGGCCCATTCGATGAGCTGGATGTCCACCTGGATGCCGATCTCCTTGAGGCGCTGCTGGATGAGCTCGGCGATCTTCTTCCGCTCGTCGTTGCCCTGGTTGGTCCGGATGGTGAGGGTGAACGGCTTGCCGTCCGGGTCCTCGATGAGCCCGTCCCCGTCACGATCCTTCCAGCCCGCCTCCGCCAGCAGGGCCTTCGCCTTCTCCGGGTCGTAGGCGAAGCGCTTCACGTCGTCGGTGTAGGCCCACGTGCCGGGACGGATGGGCCCGGTGGCCTCGCGGGCGAGGCCCAGCCGCACCCCGTCGATCAGCTCCTGCTTGTTGATCGCGTGGGCGAAGGCCTGGCGCACCCGCGGGTCCGCGAAGCGGGGATCCTTGAGGTTGAAGCCCACGAAGGTGTAGCCGCTCCCCGGGTAGCGGAACTTGTGGTACGCCTTCCGGAACGCGGGGTACTCGGTCTGCCGCGCGTACTGGATGCCGGTGAGGCTGCTCGCGTAGTCCACCCCCTTGGCCTTCAGCTCGAGAAAGATGGTGGCCTGGCTCGGGATCACGCGGTAGACGATGCGGCTCAGGTACGGCCGGCCCTCGAAGTAGTCCGGGTTCGCGACCAGCACCACCTTCTCGCCCGCCTTCCACTCCTGGAAGCGATAGGGGCCGGTGCCGATGGGATGGCTGTTCTGGGGCGACTCGCGCAGGGTGCCCGCCTCCGCGAACGGCTGGAGGAGGTGCCTGGGCAGCATGTAGGTGTTCCACGTCTCCAGCGCGCGCGCGTACGGCTTGTCGTAGGTCACCCGCACCGTGTACGGATCGGGCGCCTGCACGTTCTTCACGAGCAGGAAACCCTCCTTGAACGGGGCCGGGGTCTTCGGATTGATCATGGCCTGGTAGGTGAAGAGCACGTCGTCGGCCGTGAAGGGACGGCCGTCGTGCCACTTCACGTCCCGCCGGAGCTTGAAGGTCAGCTCGAGGCAGTCGCGACTGTAGGTCCACGACTCCGCCATCGACGGGACCATCTTGAGGTCCCGGTCGAGCTTGACCAGCCCGTCGTAGATCATCCCGCCGACCTCGTGCGAGGACTGATCCGAGGTGAGGCTCGGGATCAGGCCGCCGATGTCGCCGATGGACGCCTGGATGAACGTGTCGCCGTAGGCGGGCGCGGCGCCCGTCGCGGGCGTGTCCTCCGACCGGCTCTCTATCTGCCCGTTGCAGGCCGCCACGAGCAGGCCGCCGGCGGCCCAGGCCAGAAGGGAGCGACCCGGTGCCGGACGTCTCGGCATGGGGGCGGCGGCTACTTCTGCGGAGCGGGCGGAGCAGGCGCCGGGGTGGCCGCGGGAGCGCCGGGCGCCGCCGGGGTCGCGGGCGCGGGCGCCGCGGGCCCCGACGCGGGCATGATGGACACCGCCCGGTGATGCGACATGATCGAGAGCGCGAACGACGTCATCATGAAGACGACCGCGACCACCGCGGTGGCCTTGCCGAGCACGGTGGGCGTGCCCATCGATCCGAACACCGCCTGGCTGCCGCTGCCGCCGAACGCGGAGCCGATGTCGGCGCCCTTGCCGGCCTGGAGCAGCACGAGCCCGACGATCACCAGGCTCACGAGGATGTGGATGGTGACGATGAGAATGAACATGGTGAGGCCTTACTCCTTCGAAGCGCCGCTGCGGGCGGCCGACTTCTTGGCGATGGTGATGAATCCGGGCGCCTGCAGGCTGGCCCCGCCCACGAGGACGCCGTCGATGTCCGGCTGCTCGGTGAGGGCCTGGGCATTGTCGGGCTTGACGCTGCCGCCGTAGAGGATGCGCATCGACTGCGCGAGCTCCCTGGACGCGACCTCGGAGACGAGGCCGCGGAGGTAGCCGTGGACCTCGGCGGCCTGGCTCGGGGTGGCGTTGACCCCGGTGCCGATGGCCCAGACCGGCTCGTAGGCGAGCACGCAGCGCGCGAGATCGTCGGGGGCGAGCCCGGCCCAGCCGGTGCGGAGCTGCCCCTCCACCACCGTGAAGGTGAGCCCCTGGCGCCGCTCCTCTTCGGTCTCGCCGACGCACAGCACCGGGCGCATCCCGTGACGCAGGGCCGCGGCCACCTTGCGGTTGATCTCCTCGTCGGTCTCCCGGAAGATGTGGCGCCGCTCGGAGTGCCCGATCAGCACCCAGCGGCAGCCCAGCTCCGCGAGCATGGCGGGCGAGATCTCGCCGGTGAAGGCGCCCTGCTCCTCCCAGTGGCAGTTCTGGGCTCCGAGCGCCACCGCGGCGCCCTTCAGCACCTCGGCCACCAGCGGCAACACCGTGAAGGGCGGGCACACCACCACCTCCACCCCGCGGGGACGCTTGAGCCCGTCGCGGAGGGACTGGGCGAGGTCGCGCGCGGCCGACTGCGTGCCGTGCATCTTCCAGTTGCCGATCACGAGCGGGGTGCGCATCAGGGCGCCTCGTCGAGCGCGGCCACTCCCGGCAGCACGCGGCCCTCGAGGAACTCCAGGAACGCGCCGCCTCCGGTGGAGATGTACCCGATCTTGTCCGTGATGCCGTACTTCGCGATGGCGGCGAGGGTGTCGCCGCCGCCCGCGATCGAAAAGGCGCGCGACGAGGCGATCGCCTCGGCGACGGCGCGCGTGCCGTTGCCGAACGCGTCGAACTCGAACACGCCCACCGGCCCGTTCCACACGATCGTGCCCGCATCGCGCAGCAGCGCCGCGTAGCGCCGCGAGGTGGCCGGCCCGATGTCCATGATGAGGTCGTCGTCCCCGACGTCCTGCGCGGCCTTGACGATTGCCGGGGTGTCGGCGGAAAAGGACTTGCCGACCACGACGTCCTCGGGGATCGGCACCCCGGCGCCGCGCGCGCGCATCATCACCGTGATCTCCTTCGCCTCGGGCGCGAGCCCGGGCTCGCAGAGCGACTTGCCGATCGGCAATCCCGCCGCGAGCATGAAAGTGTTGGCGATGCCGCCGCCCACGAACAGGTGATCGACTTTCTGCGCCAGCGTTTTCAGGATCGTGAGCTTGGTGGAGACCTTCGAGCCGCCCACGATCGCCGCGAGCGGGCGCCTGGGATCCGCGAGCGCGCGCCCGAGCGCGTCCAGCTCCGCGGCGAGGAGCGGGCCCGCGCAGGCGACCTTCGCATGGCGGGCCACGCCGTGCGTGCTCGCCTCGGCGCGATGTGCCGTGCCGAACGCGTCGTTCACGTACACGTCGCAGAGCGCGGCGTACTTGCGCGCGAGCGCGTCGTCGTCCTTCTTCTCGCCCTTGTTGAAGCGGCAGTTCTCGAGCAGCTTGAGCTCTCCGGCGCCGATATCGACGCCGTTCACCCAGTCGCGCACGAGCGGCACCTCGCGGCCCATCAGCTCGGCAAGCCGCTTCGCCACCGGCGCGAGCGAATCCGCTTCCGAGAACTTGCCTTCCTCGGGGCGGCCGAGGTGCGAGGTCGCCATGATCGCGCCGCCTTTCTCGAGGCCCAGCCTGTAGGCGGCGATCGAGGCGCGGATGCGCGTGTCGTCGGTGATGCGCCCGGCGTCGTCGAGCGGCACGTTCAGGTCGGAGCGGATGAAGACGCGCCGGCCGCGCAAGCTCACGTCCGCCA